>JALWSL010000591.1:2522-5882 GCA_027080405.1 Planctomycetaceae bacterium | reverse complement strand
ACTTTCAACAGCGTACAGGCAAAGCCGTTTGATGTGTGGCAGCACGGATTGCTTGCAATCGAGAACTTCGGTCGCAAAGTGTTCGCCCCGCCGAAACTCTATCACGTGTCCACAGGAAGTGATCTGGATTGCCGCCCGATAGGACTTGTTTCTGTACTCAAAGCTTTCGCATGTTTCAAACAGTTCAGGGTGAAGCGCACGCGCAAAAAGGGAAATAGCCAGTTCCGTTGTTTCCGGACGCGAAATCGAATACTTCATTGTTAGCCCGAAGATCTCTAGAAATGAAAGGTGAATGTGTGAATCCAACGACAGAAAACTATCGAGGTTCGCGAATCTTATTCACAATTCCTGTTTGTTGGAAGTCTCTTTTCATCGATAAAAAAGACATCCGAAAAGAAAGATTTTTTGATCTGAAATTCCTTGACAAATATGTCCCGCTTCTGCGCAACTCCCTGCGCAAAGTCGCCTCCTTGCGCAAAATATTCGCTTCAATAACCGGGAATATTACGCGGGCCCCGATTTCAAAAGCCTGCCGGTTTGACATGCCCTGACGAAAGCTTAAAACGGGAAGCAGGAAACGTTGAGATCACGTTCAAGGGAATATCAACTTCTTCGTGGGGTATCATGAACAGCACCAAGCCGACAATTATCGTTGTGCATCGCAAGGAACGTCGCAGTAAATGCACGGTGGAACCATTGAGAGGTCAGGAGGGGTTCGAATTTCGAACCTATCCAAAAGCTGAAACCGAAGTGCCGGATCATTACGTACGACTTGGCCTGGGGGGGCCGCTTTTGAGCGAATCGGATGCGGATTGTGGACTGCTGGTTCTGGATGCCACCTGGCGTTGGGCAGAAAAGATGGAAGCCGATTTTCAGCACGTTCCGATACGCTCACTCCCACGTTGGAAGACGGCTTATCCGAGAACCTCAAAATTTTTTGAGGAACCGGATGAAGGTCTGGCGACGATCGAGGCGATCTTCGTTGCCTATCATCAATTGGGACGCCCGACAGAAAACCTGCTCGATCATTACCATTGGCGAGAGAAGTTTCTGGAACTCAATGCGGAATTCCTGTACAACAACCCTGAATGATCCTGAACCTTGAGCAACGCTGATTTTGAAGTATCGCTGAATCCTGAATAACGCGGGCCGGGCGTTAGGGCGTTATCCAGTGTTCCCGGGAAGGTCATTAACTGTAGAAGGGGAGTTTCTATCATGGACACACTGGAACATCTTGACGAATTTGAATCAGTCTTCCGCAGGGCGGAGCAGGATGCGTTCGTCTACTCGGAGAGGAAGATCGATCATGTGCTGCTGATTCTTGATGAACGGCACGAGCAGGTTGATGTGACCATAGAGGCCCTCAAAAACTTTTCTACGAAACTGGCTGCTGTCGAAAAATGGGACACGCTTCGCGTCGGCACCAGGACAACCGTCAAGAAGCTGGAAGAAGATGTTCAGGGATCGCCGGCTGATCTGCTCATTACCTGGAGGCACCTGCACGAAGAAGCGATCGTGCCGCGCTGCTCTTTGGGCATCTATGTCGATATGCTCACTCAGGCAACCGATTTCCCGATACTGCTTCTTCCCGGTTCGGTCGCTTCGCCAGCTACGATCCAGGGAAAGAAGTGTCAAACGGTTTTGGCTGCTACCGATCACCTGGCGGGAGATCATCGACTGATCAACTACGCCGCCGCCCTGACCGATCCACATGGCAAACTGGTGCTTTGCCATGTAGAAGATGATCAGACATTGCAACGTTATCTGCGGGCGATCGAACGGATCCCCGAAGTGAATTCAGAACTCGTCCGCACAAAATTGCAGGAGCAACTCAACAGGGATGTCGTCCGCTATCTCGCATCAGCCCGGCAAAGCATGCAGGAAGCTGGCGTTCCCATTCAGATTGAAACGGAACTGACAACCGGCCATCGCCTCTCTGTGTATCGCGACCTGCTCGAGTCGCATCACGCAGACCTGCTGGTAATGAACACCAAAGATGACGACCAATTGGCCATGCACGGGCTGGCTTATGCGATGAGCGTCGAGTTCGTGGACATCCCGCAACTGTTGCTGTAATCGAATTCAATGCAGTCGCGATCGACTCGCCGCACGTAACAGTTCCATTGCGCCAACTGATTTTATCGCGTCAACAGAATGTCTCCCCGGAACACGCGTGAAATCGCTTCAGGAATCGTTCGCTGTTGTTTCACTGCAGTTGTTCGCTGCTCCGGGAAGTCGCTATTCCTCTTTCAGCTTGACGATAATTTCCGTTTCGACACTTGAACCGAGGGGAAGAGCGACCATACCGATAGCAGTGCGAGCGGCCAGACCGGAATCGCCGAACACTTCCAGCAGAACTTTTGAAGCTCCGTTGATAACCAGATGCTGATCGGTGAAATCAGGGTCGGAATAGACATAACCGGTCAGTCGCAGAATTTCTTCCACCTTATCGAGAGAGCCAATCGCCTTTTTGAGCATCCGCAGATTGTTCGCCACACAACGTCCGGCTGCTTCTTCCGCCTCTTCCATGGAAACTTCTGAAGGAACCTTTCCCTTGGTAAGCAACTCATCTCCTTCCATCGGGACGGCTCCGGAAACATACGCAGTGGTTCCTGTAATCGCGACCTGACGATAGATCGCTCCGGGAGAAGGTACGACTTCCGGCGGATAGCCCAACGCGGCCAGTTTTTCTTCAGGTGTACTCATTCTGGTTTTCCTGTAAAGTAGGGGATCGTAGGATTGTTTTCTGTTCTGTGAAGTTTATTGATTTTTCCCGGTTTTGCACGCCTGTGAGAAGTTCATCTTGTGCGAAATGGATTTTTTGAACCTGAAATCCCGATGCCAACACGAAATATCAAGTTGACCATTTCCTATGACGGGAGTGCCTATCATGGCTGGCAGATTCAGCCGGATCGTATCACCGTTCAGGAAGTGATCGAACGGGCGATCCTGCAGATTACGGGAGAATCGTCGCGGCTGGCCAGCGCAGGACGAACCGATACCGGTGTGCACGCAATCGGTCAGGTGGCGAGTTTCAAAACGAATTCGACAATCCCTGCCGGGAAGTTTCGCCCGGCTATTCAGTCCCGGTTGCCAGATGACGTTGTCATTCGGGATTCCTGTGAAGTCCCGATCGATTTTCATGCCGGTCATGCTGCCAAATGGAAGCTGTATCGTTATCTGATTCTGAATTCCGATATTCCGCATGCCCATCTGAATCGATTTGCAACGCGCATTGCAACGAAGTTGGATGTCACGAAGATGGATCAGGCCGCCCAATCGCTTGTGGGCAAGCATGATTTCCGTTCCTTCGAATCGCATTATCCAAACAAGGCGACCAGCGTGCGGCATGTCAAGCTT
>JALWSL010000591.1:0-2512 GCA_027080405.1 Planctomycetaceae bacterium | reverse complement strand
GTCAAGCATTGCCGCGTTCAAGAGGGGGCATCGTGGTCTGCGTGGCAGCCAACTCTTCAAGGCAAACCGATTGTCGATGAAGATTCATCAATTATCTCGCTTGATATTGTCGCCGATGGTTTTCTCTACAACATGGTTCGTGCCATCATGGGCACGCTTCTCAAAATAGGAAGTGGCGACTGGCCTGTCGATGCGGCAAGGCGCGTCCGCGAGGCAATGGATCGCAAACAGGCCGGGCCAACTGCACCGCCACAAGGTCTTTATTTGATGCACGTTGAGTACGAACGGGATTTTGGTCCGGATAGAATACCCTGAATGGCACAATCTCCATCTTCAAAATCTATCTCCAAAGAAGGGACGCAATGACCGGAAAGCAGCAATGACTGCAAAACAGTTACGGCCGAAACACGGTTATCACTGTATCGTTGAACAACAGTGGCAGAAGCGACCGCTCCCGATGAACCGGGCTCAAATCTGTTTGGCCATTGCGATCGCTCCCAGAATTCCCGCACGACTCCCGAGCTGTGGCGGAATGATGTATTGATCGATGTTCGCCTGAACGGCTTCGGAACCGACGTAGCTGTTGAGAAGCTCTTTCACCTTTTTACGGATTAACGGAAACAGGGTTTCCTGCTGCATCACGCCACCCCCCATGATGATTTTCTGTGGCGAGATCGTGCAGATGAAGTTCACCAGAGCATACGCCAGATATTCCGCTTCCAGTTCCCAAGCGGGATGATCAGCCGGCAACTTTTCCCCTTCCACCCCCCAACGCTGTTTCATCGCGATACCGCAAGCAAGACCTTCCAGACAGTCGCCATGAAACGGACAACTGCCGGGGTAGGGGTCTTTGCTTAAATCGTGCGGGATGCGGATGTGTCCTACTTCCGGATGAACCAGGCCGTGCATCATCTTGCCGTTCACAAATCCGCCGCCGCCCAATCCGGTGCCAATCGTCAAATACATGAAAGTATCCAACCCCTGCGCTGCTCCCCAACTCCGTTCACCCAGTGCAGCAACATTCACATCGGTGTCGAACGCGACCGGTATCTGTAGCGCATTTTTTATCGTTCCCAGAAAATCGGTATCGCTCCAGCCCGGCTTGGGGGTTGATGTAATAAACCCGAATGTTTCGGAATCCGGATGCACATCGACCGGACCGAACGAAGCAATCCCCAGCGAAGCAATCTCATTTCCGGCAGAGGCCTGTTTTTGAAAGTAGTCGATCACCTTCGCGAAGGTCTCTTGGGGAGTCGTCGTTTCAATACGTGTCACATCCCGCAGATCATCCGGACCGGTCCCCACCGCACAAATGAACTTCGTCCCACCTGCTTCAATCCCGCCGTACAATTTGCTCATGGTCTTCTTTATTTCGCCACTTTCGGGATGTAGTTCCTCAAGAAGGTGTGGCTTTGCTGGAGTGAAGCGAGTCGGCTCTCCACGCTGCCTTCGTAGGCCCGATCTTCGACTTCCACACAAACCGGGCCGTTGTAACCGGTATCGGTAAGAGCGGAAAAGAATTGGCCCCAGTTGACATCCCCCATCCCGGGCAGTTTCGGCGTGTGATACTGATTAGGATTCGCAAGGATGCCGACTTCATTCAGGCGATCGATATCGAGCCGGACATCCTTGGCGTGAATGTGGAACAGACGATCGGCAAAATCGCGGATCGGTTTGATCGCGTCCATCTGTTGCCAGATCATGTGGGACGGATCGTAATTCAATCCGATCGAATTGCTGTCCAAATCTGCGAACATCCGTTTCCAGATTGCAGGGCTGATCGCCAGATTCTTGCCGCCGGGCCATTCGTCATCGGAAAAGAACATCGGACAGTTTTCGATGCCGATACGTACCTGATGTTCTTCAGCCAGCTCGACAATCGGCTTCCAGGTTTCCAGAAAACGGATCCAGTTGGCATCGATTGATTTTGTCCAGTCTCGCCCAATAAAAGTATTCATCTGATTGATGCCAAGTTTGTTGCAGGTGGCGATGATTTTCCTGATCTGATCGCAAGCCTGTTTCGATTCCGTTTCGTCGGGCGAAAGCGGATTCGGATAGTACCCCAAACCGCTAATCGAAACGCCGGCTTCATCGAGTAGTGTCCGGATTTTATTTACCTGGGTCTCGTCCAACGCGGCAACATCGATATGCGTCACCCCCGCGTAACGCCGTTCCGCCTTGCCGAGTGGCCAGCACATAATTTCGACACAGTCGTAACCAATACGGCTTGCCGTGCGAATCACCTGTTCAAAATCGTATTCGGGAAGTATGGCAGAGACGAATCCTAGTTGCATCGTTTTTTTCTTTCATGAAAAATTGACAGTTCCTGGGCGACTCGCCGCTCAACAATGAACCTTCACTCTTGTTTCACTATTCTGACGTGAAATGGAATCCTCCCAGTATAACGATGATTCCGGCAACACCACAATGACAGGATCGGTTGCCACCAATCCGGGGTGCATTCCGCACTTTGCGATTGGGGTGGGATTTGCCACGATTGTTGGCACGGGAA
>JALWSL010000590.1 GCA_027080405.1 Planctomycetaceae bacterium | reverse complement strand
CGGGCTGGTGTGCCGATTCGTTTCGGTCTCTCCGGTTTGCGGGCTGGTGGATTGCTGAGCGGGGGACTCGGTATCGCCTGGCTATTGAAGACCGGTGCCTGGCCCTATTTGCTGGAGATGCTGCTGCAATGGAATCCAACATACTTTGAAGCGGGTTCCGAACGCTGGACGTGGGATCGATTGGGACGGGAACAACTGCGATTCATGCCCTTCAGTCTGTTTCATTTATTGGCGATTCCGTTGGCCATTGGTCAAATTGGAAAGATGCTTTTCTCCAACAGAACGACTAACAATCGGGCAATGAACAACCGGGCAATGAACAGAAATGAAATATCACTGCTTCTGCTGAGCGGGCTGTATGTGGGCTGGCTGTTTCAATCTTTCACGATGCAACATCTGTTCGATTACGTGCATGTGCCGGAAATATTTCTGGGAATGACTCTCGTTGTCCGACAGGCAAAAAATATGATCAGCGGTTTGCTCGCCACTTCTTCAACCGTCAACAGGGAAAGTTCCTTTAGAACAATTTATGTTGGTGCCGCCTGCATTCTGGTATTTGCCGCCTGGATGACCAACCCGGCAACCAAATGGAGCCGTACCCGTTACTGGAAAACCTGTCTGACACAGGGGAGCACTCCCGAGGTAAAAATGGCTCTGCAACATTTCAGCCTGCCGAATTGGATTGAACTGCAGCCGGCGTTGGAATATTTGCGCCAGTTGAATTTGCGCGATCAGGAATTGACCGTTCATAATGTCCACTTGATACACGCCTACCGCGAATTGAACCTGAAGCCATCGACCCGTTTTGTTTATCTGGATGTGTTGACGCGGATATTCTATCGGGATCACGCAAAGGAGATCGTCCACGAATTGGATCACTCCGGCCATCGCTATGTTTTAAGCGGTCTGGTCGAAAACGGGATGCCACCACGGTATCTTGCCACGGAGAGCCAAACTCCCGCGGCATCACTACCAACTACATTTCCCGGTGAACATTTAGGTGAATTTCCTTATCATTTTCCGGTTGTTTTTCGTTCCGGACAGTATGTTGTTCACCGTGTTGATAAATCAGTGGCTCCTCTCAATGCGTCATTCATGCCGTTGGCAATGAAAACAAAGGCGAACAAACAGGAAACTCCCTGATAACCAAGCCCTATCGATCCTATTTTTCGGCTTTACGTACTTTATGGTTGATTTTGGAAAACAACGCGTATAATCGGGATAATCAATACAGGTTTCACAGTTTACCATTACAACCAATAGAATTGGTCATTCGTCGTTTTTGTGGTACACACCTCCGGGCAGAGGGTAATAAACTGTAGTTGTGTCGAGATTTGTTCATGGACCGATCATATCCCGACAAACTTGGCACAATACAGGAAAGACAGGGCAGATCCATCTCTTTTTGATCATCGATGAAAAATGCCATGAGTACACTCTCGCCGCTTCCCTTCGAATTGGAAAAAGCTCCTCAAAATACCCGGGTCTCGCCGGGGCCGCTGGCAGATGTTCATGAATATTCGCACTGCGACGAGGTCATTCACGAAAAGCCGGCACTGGAAGCCGAATGGATCAGCCGACTTCATCTGCAGATTCCCCGCAGTAATGTACATTGCCTCTCTCGCACAACGCGGTTCGCAAAACGGACTCTGGATATCATCGTCGCGACGGGACTGCTGCTCGTTCTGTGGCCCGTGATGCTTCTGACCGCCATCGCGGTCAAGCTGACCTCGCCAGGTCCTGTCATCTTCAAACAGACTCGAGTGGGGCTGAATCTGCGCAAAAAGAAAACAGATCGCAGGAAAAAAAATATCGGGCCGCCTCCCGGTGTGGCAGAAAGACGTCGCGTCGAAAATGACCGCCGCAATGAATACAAATATGGCAAGGAATTTACGTTATACAAGTTTCGCACCATGCGGAACGATGCCGAACGAAATGGAGCCCAGTTCGCCGTCAAGGGGGATTCCCGTGTAACGCCGATCGGTCGTTTTTTGAGAAAAACCCGAATTGACGAACTTCCACAGCTTTGGAATGTCCTTAAGGGGGAAATGTCAATGGTTGGCCCTCGCCCGGAACGACCGGAATTCATTGAGCATCTTTCCAAGGAAATTCCCGATTATATCCAGAGGCTTGGCCTCAAACCCGGATTGACCGGATTGGCTCAAGTTGAAAACGGTTACGATAACGACATCGACAGTTTCCGCAGGAAGGTCACTTATGACCTGCTCTACCTGCAAAACTGTTGCCTTTGGAACGACATCAAAGTGCTTATCAGAACTATCCGGGTTGTCCTGACCGGCAGCGGCGCTCTCTAATGCTGCAAGCGGAGGCGGCGATAGTCTCGAAATAGCATCGTGGTGCTGCGCCCGGTTGCCCGGTTGCCTGCTTGCCTGCTTGCCTGATTGCCTGATTGCCTGATTGCACTGCTTGCCCGTTTGCAATAATGCCTCAGGCGGACTTGTCAGAATTTGGGAAACATTCTAGAATGTGGCCCGCAGCGGTTCGGCCTGACTGGCCGGTCTCGCATAAAATTAGCCCGATGGTGTAACGGTAGCACAACGGATTTTGATTCCGTCAGTTTGGGTTCAAATCCCGATCGGGCTACTTTCAAGTTGCTGGAATATTTTTCAGCAACTTTTTTTGTCTCGTATTGCAAGATGTCACATGAATGCACCGATCTCCAGGCATCGTCCGGTCATGCTTCGAGAGACGTTGCGCGAGCTGGAATTGCAGCCGGGGCTGACGGTCGTCGATGGAACCATCGGGGCAGCCGGGCACGGCGTGGAAATCCTGTCCCGAATCTTTCCCGGTGGAAAACTGTTCGGCCTGGATCGTGATGCCGGGATGCTCCAACGGGCCGAACGAAGATTCAGAAAGACTCATCCAGAGAATCTGCTTGCCAATCATCTCGTTCTGAGGCAGTCTTCCTACGCAGAACTTGAAACCGTTTTGCGGGCACACGGCATCGAAACGGTTGACCGCATTCTCGTGGATCTCGGCCTTTCTTCAGACCAATTGGCCGATCAGCAGCGGGGATTCGGCTTCCAGCAAGAGGGTATTCTCGATATGCGGTTCGATACCAATCAGGGATCGCCGATCCATTGCTGGCTCAACCGGGCTTCGGTTGAAGAAATTACAACCGTTCTGGATCAATATGGAGAAGACCCTCTATCCGGCCGGATTGCACAAGCAATCGCTGACATGAGACGCAAAAAAAAAATCGAAACAGCTTCCCAACTAACTCAGCTTATCGAAAGTGTTGCTTCCGGGCGAGGGAAAAAAGGGACGAAAACGCAGCGAGAAGCAGCGCAGAACGTCGAGGCGCTTCAAGCGGAACTCGAAGAGCTGAGGGAAGCTGCGGCCAAAGGCGTGCAGATGACGGCGATCGTCGAAAACGCACCCATCAATATCATGCTGGCCGACCTGGACGGCACGATTACTTACATGAACCCGGCCTCGCTGAAGACACTCCGTTCGATCCAGGACCAGCTTCCCATGCCGGTCGACCGGATCGTCGGTTCCTCGTACGACGCGTTCCACAAGAACCCTTCGCACCAGCGCAAGCTCCTCGCGGACCCGAGCAACCTGCCGTATACCTCCCAGATCAACGTCGGCAATGAAATCCTCTCGCTGACCGCAGCAGCCACCTACGACGTCGACGGCAACTACGCCGGCCCTATGGTGTCGTGGGAGGTGATTACGGAGAAGATCCG
>JALWSL010000589.1 GCA_027080405.1 Planctomycetaceae bacterium | reverse complement strand
AGCGGAAGAAGCCAGGCAACGTCGTGCAAAAGAATCGGAGAAACAGCCGTGAAGTTGTCACTTTTCTCTGTCAGTTACGCCGGTTTTTGGGGGCAGCACGAACTGGGTCTACCGGCGTTTATCGCCAAGGCGTCGCAGCTTGGTTACGATAGTGTCATGCTTGCCGGGAAAAGGCCGCATCTTTCACCGTTGGATGCGAGTGATGCGACCATCGATTCAGTGAAAACGGCGTTACAGAAAAACAGCATCGCTTGCGACGTTATCGGTGGTTATACCGATTTATCTCCTGGCACAGCGGCTGAGGTGCCGTATCTGGAAATGCAAATTGCGTATGTCGAATCGCTTGCCCGTATCGCTTCGCAGTTGGACGCGTCGGTTGTTCGCATTTTCACTGCCTATGAAACAGCCGGGCATGGCCCCCATGCCATTTGGATGAATGTCGTCAACACGGTTCAGGAAATGTGTGATCGCGCAGCTGAGTACGGGGTGACCATCGCGTTGCAGAATCATCACGATATCGGTGTGCATTCCGATTGGCTTTTGGAGATACTGGGGGATATTGATCGCCCGAACTGCAAAGTTGGATTCGATGCCTGGTCTCCTGCCCTGCGAGGGGAAAATCTTTATGAGGCTGCGAAAAAAATGGCCCCTTATACTGCGATCACCACTAATGCCGATTACATTCGTTTGCCGCGGTATGCCTATCAGCCGGCGTTGGTCAATTATAAAAAGCTGGAACCGGATCTGGTTCGAGCCGTCAAGTTTGGCGAGGGCTTCATCGAATACGAAGGCTTCTTTCGCGGCTTGATAGAGGGAGGATTCAACGGCATCGCCAGCTACGAAATGTGTTCGCCTGTGCGAGGTGGTGGCAATGTGGAAAATTTGGATGCCTATGCGAGCCATTATGTAAAATGGATGCGGAATAAGGTATATTAGGCGGCTCGACAAATCACAGACTCGTTTGTCACGAACAGCTAAGACGGCGGAACAGCGCAACGACAGGACAACTGCGGGTAATCGTTTTTTCACGGGTAAGCAGTGCTTTCGACGCATTGACGCCCATTCGACATCAGAGAGTAACATCATGACAGAAGAAAAACAGAGTCAGCCATCAGACAACTCCCCCCCAAAAAAGAGCCTGTTGAAGTCGATCGGCCCGGGGCTTGTTACCGCTTGTGTGGTGATTGGCCCGGGAAGCATCCTGACAAGTTC
This sequence comes from Planctomycetaceae bacterium, assembly GCA_027080405.1. Taxonomy (GTDB): domain Bacteria; phylum Planctomycetota; class Planctomycetia; order Planctomycetales; family Planctomycetaceae; genus Rubinisphaera. Next base: position 2,514 of record JALWSL010000589.1, on the reverse strand, counting down.
GAAGGTCGGTTCCGTAGAAGGATATTCCAAGGCCTGGGTTGTTGTTGTCGCGGTGCTGTGCATGATGGTTTACATGACGTTAGGAGTGAAACTGGGGGTTGTCGCCCAGCAATCGCCGGGTGAGTTGACAGCGAAGCGGGCAGGGCGGTGGCTGGCGGTGCTGGTCGGCTTTGGCGTCTTTTTCATTTCGGCCGCCTTCCAGTTCGGCAATAATCTGGGGGTTCATTCTGCCCTTAACACCTACTATGAATTTGACTATTGGGTTGTGTTGATCAACATCATCACGCTGGCGTTCGTGTTCGGTTTTCACAATCTTTACAAGGTGGTTGAACGGGTGATGTCTGTTTTTGTCGCGATCATGCTGCTTTCATTCGCGATGAATCTCTGGTTTGCCCAGCCGAATCTTGCCGAATTTGCCAAGGGACTGGTGCCACTTGGCGGGTCGGGAGAAATCGGTTTGCCCCTGTTGGGCCTGGTCGGCACAACATTTGTCATCACGGCTGCGTACTATCAAGCGTATTTGGTCAGGTTCAAGGGGTGGACCGAGAAAGATATTCACAGCGGCCTGGTTGATGCGCGTGTCGGTTCGGTCATTATGCTGCTGATCACATTGATGATTATGACGACCGCAGCGGCGGTGCTTCGTGGAAAAAATCTGGGAAATGTCGCCGATGTTGCGAATTCGCTGCAACCTCTGTTCGGTGAAAAGGGGCGACTGATTTTTTGCGTTGGTCTGTTCTCGGCCGCCTTTTCTTCCTTCGTTGTCAATTCGTTGATCGGAGGATTCATTCTGTCCGATTCCCTGAATCTGGGGAGTATGCCTTCAGAGAAATGGCCTCGTATTTTTACTGCTGCGGTACTGTTGATCGGGATGTTTGTTGCAATTTACGTGATCCAAAGTGGAACCAAACCTGTGGCATCCATTGTTGCCGCTCAGGCAGTCACAGTTGTGGCGGCTCCGCTGATGGCCGGCGTGCTGCTGTGGCTGACGAATCTGCCGGGTGTGATGGGGGAACACCGTAATGGAATCGCGTTGAATATTGCAGCAGGTCTGAGTTTAATCCTGCTGGTTCTGATGGCCTGGTACACCGCCGCTTACAAGGTTTGGCCCGAAGTACACAAAGCCCTCTTTTAGCTGGTGAGCAGGAACAATGGTTGAACGATGGTTGAAAAATCGTCAAGCGCATCCTGGAGTTCCTGGCGAGGGAACAGCGGTTTGAATCGCCGAATCATCACAGCAGGGCAGGCGGTTCATGAATGAATCGATTTGCCGGAGATTTTTTCAGTAAATGTTAGAAAGCTGATCATGTCGTTACCTACTGATATTCGTATTCTCGAAGTGGAGCCATTTTTTCAATATGAAAAAGCACGCACTCCGTTAAAGTTCGGAGGCGTGGTCATGGACAATACACTGTATTGCCATGTGCGCGCGAAGGTTGAAAATCGGGAAGGCAAAGTTGCCGAAGGTTGGGGAGCGATCTTTCTGGCAGATGTCTGGGCGTGGCCACAAATTGAAGCCGGACACGCAACGGCTGAAAAACTGATGAAGCACTACACGCAACAATGGTGCAAGCGGGTAGAACAGACCGATCAGTTTGCCCATCCGATCGACCTGTTCTGGCAACTGGAACCGGAGATGATGCCGACTGCCCAAGCCGTTTGCGAGGCTGCTGGAATTGACGAACAGATGCCCCGCATGGCGGCCCTTGTCTCGGCTTCTCCTGTCGATGCTGCGATTCACGACGCGTTCGGCAATGCAGCCGGGATCGATGTTTATCAGGGGTATGGTCCGGATCACATGAACCACGATCTTTCGAGATTGCTCGGTCCTGAATTCGCCGGAAAATATGTCTCCGATTACCTGAAGCCGTTGCCGAAGTGGCTCGACGCGTTTCATCTCGTCGGTGGTTTGGACAAGTTGACAGAATCGGAAATTACCGATGATGACCCCCAGGACGGATTGCCGGTTTCTTTGGATCAGTGGATACAATTCGAAGGACTGCATTGTCTGAAGATCAAATTGCGTGGGATTGATCTGCAGTGGGATCTGGAACGAATGCTTGCCGTTGTGTCAGTCGCCCGGGCGGAACAGCAGAAAATCGGATTGAACGAACTCTGGCTCACCGCAGACACAAACGAGATGTGCGACACGCCGGAATACATGATCGAGTTGCTCCGAAAATTCAAGGAAGCAGATAGCCGTGCGTTCGATTCATTATTATATGTGGAACAGCCGTGTGAACGGGATTTGCGGAAACGGATGCTCGATGTTCGTGAACTGGCGGCACTCAAGCCGGTGATTGTGGATGAAGCACTCGCCTCACTGGAAGATCTCGATCTCGCGTTGGAACTTGGTTATTCCGGAGCCGCTTTGAAATCGTGCAAATGTCAGTCGGAAGAGTTGGTGATCGCTGCGAAGTTGACAGAAAAAAAATTGCCGCTGGCGGTTCAGGATTTGACATGTCCCGGCATTGCCTTGCTGCACTCGGCCGGATTGGCGGGGCATCTCCACAC
>JALWSL010000588.1:2815-3728 GCA_027080405.1 Planctomycetaceae bacterium | reverse complement strand
CTCCGAGAAGATGGCTAAATCCGATCTTCCGCCCAAACTGCCGGAGATCAAATGGGATCATCAGACAACTCCGACTGCGACCGCCCGAGCAGATTCGAACAAGCAAACATCCGGACCCGATTCGCCTTCTGCCCCGCAACTGACAGATGACCGACAAATCGTCGCGGCGATCAATCAACGAATTGAACAGGGATGGGCCGATCAATCGATCACTCCTTCTCCTGTCGCGGATGACCATGAGTGGTGCAGACGGGTCTATCTTGATCTGGCTGGCCGTATCCCGACAGCAACAGAACTCAGCCGGTTCCTGAATGATGAGCGAATGGATCGAGAACGCCGATTGGTGGATCGTTTGCTTGGATCGCCCTAATTCGCGATGAGCTGGGCAACCCGCTGGACGAATTTGCTGGTTGGTCGTTCCCCCAACAAACATGTTGATCGTCTTGCGCTACTGAAATACCTCCGTCAGTCGATTACCGAAAACACCCCGTGGAGTCTGGTTGTCAGTGATCTGATTTCGGCTCAGGGAGATCCAAAGAAAAATGGTCCCGCGAATTTTCTGGTTGCGCATTTGAACAATCAGGCCGTTCCTGCGACAGCCTTTGTGGCTCGCACATTGCTGGGCACACAGATTCAGTGTGCCCAATGCCATCGACACCCATTCTACGAAACCACGCAGCAACAGTTTTGGGAATTGAACAGCTTCTTCAAACAGGCGAAAGTTGTCGCTGCGACCAAAATGACGGCTGATCCGAAACAACAACAAACAACCTACCTGTTGACAGACCAACCGATTGGCGGTCCGACTTACTATGAAACCCGTTCCGGACTGATGCAGGTTGCCTATCCCCGCTTCAATGGCCATAAAGTGCCGGATGACAAAACCGTTAACCGGCGTCAGGAACTGGCCACA
>JALWSL010000588.1:0-2805 GCA_027080405.1 Planctomycetaceae bacterium | reverse complement strand
AATCCTCCCTCCCATCCGAAACTGTTTGATACGCTTTCTCGCTCTTTTGTCGCCAGCGGCTACGATATCAAACGGCTTGTTCGCTGGATCTGCCTCTCCCAACCGTATCGGCTTTCCAGCCATCCACTACCGGAAAACCGACAGGATACCCCGCAATGGGGCGACCCACCCGCCTTTTCGCACATGTATTTCAAACCCCTCTCCCCGGAACAGCTCTACAACTCGCTTGTTGAAATTTCGGGAAACTACCCGCACAGCGGCGACGATTGGAATCGTCACCTTGAAAACAGGGAATCGTGGGTTTTGCAATTCGTCGAGTCTCTCGATAACGACGAAAATGGCGAATCAAACCACTTCCAGGGCACGATCACCCAGGCCCTGATGATGATGAATGGCGAATTGATCAACCGGACGATATCTCCTGATTCGAGCCGTTTTACTGCCAGTCTGATTGGACATACCGGCTCCGATCTCAAGAAATTTGAAACAGTCTGTCTGACGATTCTGTCTCGTGAACCGAAGCCCGGCGAAATTGTGCTGTTCAGAAAAATGATCCATCAACTGAAAGGATTGAATAATCCAGTTGAAAAAAGGCGGCTGCTCGCAGGGCAACTTGAAGATGTCATGTGGGCGTATCTGAATTCCAGCGAGTTCATCATCAACCACTGATCGTCAATCACTGATCATTGGAGCCGATTGCGGAACCCGACGCGGGCTTTTCCCGGCGGCCGCGCAATGTCCTCAAAACTTTGTGTTTCCCGCGAAGTGGTTGTTTACGAAGCCCCGCTATCGGAACAGTTCGTCGCTCCAGAGGGCAAGATTCAGCAAGGGCCAGATCCACATGCCGGCTGCTTGCGGATTTTGCACCAATTCCTGAAGCGGTCTGCGTTGGAAATATTCCTGCATAAAGGAATTTTGCAGGATCAACTTTTCACTCCATTGCCTCCACGGATCCTGCAGCCAGGAAGCAACGGGAGTCGGGAAACTCTGTTTTTTTCGAAATGCCAGTTCTTCAGGAAGTGTTCGGGAAGCGAGATCGCGCAGGATGCGTTTTGTCTGGAGTTCGCCACGTTGATCCAGTTCCACCGCCGAGCGATACGGGTCGGCAGAGTTGGGATCAACCCGAAAGCGATGTTCGAATGGAGTCGGCCATATCCTTTCTACCAGATGGTGATCGGTAAAGGGAACCCGCGCCTCCAGAGAAGCGGCCATTGTTGAACGATCCAGACGGGCAAGTAACGTCTCCAGATTGACTCGATGGAGCAATTGGGTCATTCCTGCCAGCCCCGGCGAACTGGAAAAGGTCTGGTCATCGGAATCAGGAACCTGTTTCAGCAGATTCCTGTAACAGGCGATCATTTCCTCCTCGTGATTCCTGCCAGAGTTCAGCAACATACTTATCCCCTGAGGCGGAATCAAACTTGCAAGTGCAAAATAATGCTCCGCCAGGCAGGAAAAGGAATCTGTCCGATATGTTCTGGCAAAACTGTCTACGAAGCGTTTCCGCAACGCCGGGAATATCGACGCAGGCTCTCTGGCAATCTTTTGCAATAAATCGTAATCCCGTCCTGCACCATGCAGCGTGGAATAGCCACAAAGCAATTCGTCAGCTCCCTCACCACCAAGGACAACTCCCACCTTCTCTTTCAATGATCGGGCAAGATGATAGATAATCACATCCGAGGGCGTTGCCAGAGGCAGCCCGTTTTCCCTGATCAATTTTGCCCACGATTCACGATATTCGTTCTCATCGACAGTCACCGTCTGGAACCGGCATCCCAAATTCCCGGCCGCGATTTTAGCGTACGTTTCGTCATCCGTTGCGTAGCCGTTGTTCCCGACTCCACACTCAGCGACAAAATTGCTCCCCAGATTCTTTCTGACATACACCCCCAGCAGTGATGAATCAACACCACCTGAAAGCATCATCCCCACCGGTACGTCACTTACCATCCGTGTGCTGACCGCTTCGGAGAAGACTTGTTCGAACAGTTCAAGCGTATCCCTGTAAGAAGCACTGTTGGAAGAACGGGGATAATTCCAGTAGCGGGAAATCCGTAGCCCGGCTTCATCCAATTGCAACAGGCACCCGGGAGGAACCTGGTGAATCCCCTTGATGAGCGTTTTGTCATCAAAAGTGGTTCGCAGTGTTTGCAGATAATGCGTAATCGCAGGCCAATACGGTTCGGCGACGAACCGGGGATGCTTCAAGATTGCGACCGGACTGCTGGCAAAAATGAACTCATTCCCGATGCGGGCATAATAGAGTGGTTTGATACCGAAGCGATCCCGCAACAAGGTGAGGCGTCCCAGTTTTGAATCATATAATCCGCAGGCGAACATCCCCCTCAAGTATCCAGGCGTTTCGGCTCCATGAACCTGAAACAGACGCATCAGCAGTTCGGTATCACAGTGGGTTTGCAGAGGTTCGGAAAAATGGGCGGCTGTCACCTTTTCCAGTTCGTCGGTGTTGTATAACTCTCCATTATAAATGAGTGTGTATCGCCCATCATTGGAAATCCACGGCTGTTGACCCTGGTCGGGATCACGAATCGACAGACGACGATGAGCCATCGCCGCACGATTTTCGATACGCACCAGACCGGCTTCATCCGGCCCGCGTGCAAACATGGTATCGCGCATCGCCACGAGCTCGGAATCGGTCAGATCCAGAGCAGATCCCTGCTTCGCCATGACTCCCAGAATTCCGCACACGTGATATCATCCCTGATTCAGTAAATTCGCAAGATTCAAGTTGCACGAACAAGATGCACGAAACATACCGGCCAGCAGGCAGATTAAACC
>JALWSL010000587.1 GCA_027080405.1 Planctomycetaceae bacterium | reverse complement strand
CCTGCGCATAACGAGACCGTACTGGTCTCAAACACCGATCCTGCTACAATGCAATTGCCGTGCCAATTCATGCGATTGCCCTCCCGTGTTATAGTATTGGAAAACGGCTCTATAATCGGGAGGAAGTATTTCTGTGCTGACACTATTTGACAGCCAATCGGTTCGTTACTGCGATGGAATATCACGCCGGAACTGTCTACGAATCGGTTCCCTCGGTTTGGGCGGGTTGGCTCTTCCCGACCTGTTGCGGGCAGAACAGAGTGGTGGAACGAAACGGGATCATTCGGTCGTCATCATCTATTTGCCGGGCGGTCCCACACAGCACGAAACATTCGACCCCAAACCGGACGCGCCGCACGAAATCCGCGGTTCCTATCAGCCGATCAGTACAAAAATTCCCGGGGTTCAATTTTGCGAGCTTCTCCCGAAGCTTGCCGCCATGGCCGACAGATTTTCGGTCATTCGAACATTGGTAGGAATGAAGAATCGTCACGAGTCATTTCAATGCTACACGGGACGCCCGGGTGGTCGAAGTGAAGATAACGAGCCGGGAGGTGGTTGGCCCGCCTTCGGTTCATTTGTCTCCAAATTGTTGGGGCCGGGAGCACAAGGAGTTGTGCCGTATGTCGATGCAGCCCCCAAAATGAGTTATGCCCCCTATGGCAACAATGGAATACACCTGCAGGGGAAACCTTCCTGGCCCGGTTTTACCGGTCACGAACATGTTCCGTTCGTCGTAGAAGGCGAAGTGAAGTCAGACCTGGTTCTCAAGGGTATCGATCTTTCGCGTTTGGAAAACCGTCGCGAACTGCTGAGTTCTCTGGGGAAGTTGCAACTCACATTGGAAGGCGGCGGAATTGATAAATTCCAGCAACAGGCCTTTGAAATGTTGACTTCCAGCGGTCTTGCCGAGGCACTCGATCTTTCAAAGGAACCGCAATCGGTTCGGGACCGCTACGGCAAAACACAGCAGACTTTTCCCGCCTTTGGCGGCGCACCGCAAAGCCCACAACATTTGCTGCTGACACGACGACTGATTGAGGCGGGTGTCCGCTGCGTCAGTGTGGCATTCGGCGCGTGGGATTGGCATGCGAACAGGGAAGGAACAATCGAATATCTCTCGAACAAATACCTCCCCGTGTTCGATCATGCCCTCTCGGTTTTCCTGCAGGATCTCGACGAAAGAGGGCTCCTCGAAACGACAACTGTCGTGGTCTGGGGTGAATTCGGACGAACTCCGCGAATCAACGCCAAAGGTGGACGGGATCATTGGCCTGGTACCCAGTCCGTTCTTGTAGCCGGTGGCGGAATACAGCCAGGGAGAATCATCGGTCAGACTGACCGCATCGGTTCTGTTCCTGTCGAACGACCCGTTCATGTGCAGGAAGTTTTCGCAACGTTGTACCGGAACCTGGGCATCGACACGTCTCATATCACCGTTCCAGATCTCAACGGACGCCCCCAATATCTGGTTGATGATGATCGTCAGCCAATACGCGAACTGATTTCCTGAAAATATCGGAATGCCAGACTGCATGACCATATACTGGGGCACTTTGAGTTCCTCAGCCCGACAGCCTCGTACAGATAGTGAACTCCAACACCGTGTACACACAAGACAGATACGTCTGCCTGCAGCGTGTTATTCAATGGGAATTGGTTGGAGGAGCAAATGATCCTCTATCCTGTGCTGCCGCGGGGGAAGCGGTGAACGGCGGTTGTCTGAGCCGTCTGGGCCAGTTGCGTATCCGGTCTGTTCAATTTGCTGCACAGGCCGGGCAGCTTCATACTGCTCGTACAGAGCGTTCTGCAATGGAGGATTTCCAGGCTGGTTCGACTCTCCGTTTGCCGCTGAAACAGTTCGATCGCGGGGCGAACCGGGTTTCTTCAGCCCATCTCGTGGCACACCTGATACGGTCACGCCTGCTTTTTTTCTGCTCGCTGTCTGTTTCGAAATGGCACTGGCCAGCTGAATGCCTCTTTGAGAACGTCTGTTGGCCAATTCCATGCGCATCGTCTGTTTGAGCCGCTGAGCTACCTCGCTGTCCGGTGTGTCTATCAAGGCATCATGAACCCGTAGCAAACCATCTTCTTCCACCAGGCTGACATTCATGACAGAGTTGTTGCCCTTAAAAGTGACAAGCGTTTGCGGTTTATCGGTCGTGTTGAATTCAATAATGATTTCATCAGCTCCCTTTTTGTTTTTCTTCCTTTTATCGGTCTGTTTTCCGGGAGTTGAAAACTTGAGTTTCGGTTTCCCTGCTGAAACGTGGCTCAAATAGATATAAGCCGAGTCCGGCATTGTCTTTGTCATGGCAAAAACGCGGTTATAGAAATCGTCCGTCACCAGACGAACGGTCTGTCCAGGCTGATTGTTGTGGATACTGGCCGCCAACTCGTAAACGGGGACAATCGCAGCGAGATAGTTCTTCAGCGATTGCTGCCTGTCTCTTTCCAGTTCATCCTGCTGATCGATCAGAACATCATCCACCAGAACCCGTCCCCCCTGGTCATGAAGGACAACCGTGAATTGACTGGAGCCGCCTGCAAATCGGACTCGCGTAATTTCACCCATGAATTCTGTTTCAACCTGATGGGCGTTTTTCAACCCTTCCAGAGGGATGGGCAAGATCGCCAATGTCTGTTTACTGGCCCGGCTCCATGTTTTTCCGTGAAAATCGCGAGTCGTATTTTGCTGAAGCATGTCAGCATCCCGTCGAGCCAGCGCTGCAACAAACAGTTCCGCCACAGGACGGGCAGTCAGGGCAGAGATCAAGGATAACGTCTGCTGATTTTCCATATCGTACAGGATGACATCAGACACAAAAAAGTCCTCCGGATCCTGCTGATCCTGCTTCAGTGTCATCTGGATCGTCTGTTTCTGGTCATTCAGAATGACATCCGCCCGTTTATCGGCAAGTTTGACATCCACCTTGCCTTCCACTTCAAAAGCGGAAGGAAGAGGAACATCGCTCAGCCTCGCGGGAGCCAACCCGGCCGTGTAGAACTTGTCAAGTGCCACCTGCTTCAGCCGAGACTTGTCCTGTTTCTGCCAGGCTTCAAGAAAGGCCATCGCCTGATTGATAATTTCGACCCGTTGCAATAACGAAGCAACGCGGGATTCCTTGTCGTTCCCCACCAGGGCCAGATCGCTTACCTGCCATCCCGATCCGTTCTTCTCGATAGAAAACTGGATTGTCCCGTGTGGCCGATTCAGCTTCACGACCGCTTTGTCGTTTCTGATATGGGCTTCCGGACGGAACGACCTGGTCCGCTGTGCCTTTCCGACAATCAGGGAAATGTTGTAAGCCAAAACAGATGGGGGCAATTTTTCCAGAGCTTCTCGCAGTTCCGGAGAGCAACTCGCAAGAACCCGTTGGCGATCTCCTTCCGACCAGGAATCGAAAAACTCACGGGCAGACAACAGAACGTCCATCTGTTCGGTGATCGGCATCACAACGACTTTTTTTCCCTTGCGTTGGCGCAGATAGATGTCATCAACCTTCCAATGTTTTTTCGCTCCCTCTCTGACCAGCCGGTACATTATTTTCCGTTTCTTTTCCTTCCCGAACCCGACCGTCACTTTTTTTTCGGTCTCCGAGACAGCTTCAACATTCAGAATTTTGAATTCGCCCTCTGGCAATTTCAGTTGTGCCAGCGCGTCATCAGCCTGTGGATGCCGTAACGCTTTGGAAGCGAAATGTCTGGTCGAGTTCTCACGAAGCAATTCCAGATTGTCCGCTTCCAGACCGGATTGAAAGACGCTAATGGTTCGCTTTTCACGGATATTGGCGCATCCGCTGCATATCAGCAGGCCCAACAGCATCGGCAGAGAGAACCGACAAACGGACAGCACAGAGACCGCATCAACGACGAACGGCCTGACGGAATGTGCATGTGCATCGAAACGTGTTGCGAGCTGAAAAAGACGCATACGAAATACCTGATTCGAGAGGTGGGATAATGGGATAGGATTTCAGGTGAGGAAAATAGAAGGGAGGTGAACTCTATCCGGAATCAATTTGAAAGGTCAAGAGGAGGCGAATGAGACCGCAGGAGGGCGCAATAGCGGGAACCAGATGCAAAAATTACATCTCCCCGGCTTATCGGAAAGCCCAGCTGTCTCTCAATCTCTTCACTCTGTCCTGTTCTGTCTTGTTCTGTCTTTCATTCAAAAACCGGGAGGCACAGCGTCCGCGCCAGTCGTCCCGACTGCGCAGGCCCCGTGCTATCTGTCGGTTTTATCTCATCTATCGTGTCAAACCGATGTAAAATGAAAAGAGTTGTCTGATATCGGTGTTTTCCTTCACGATGGGAAAGGACCAATCCAATGCGATGGGAACAGGCCCCATTTGAGGCACGGTAATTCTCAGCCCGCCGCCCACCGCGACACGGAAGTTTTCCAATGAAACATTGCGTTCAACGGTACCGAAATCGGTAAAGGCGACCAATCGAACCGTTTCACTTGCCATGATCGGGAGCATATATTCCGCTGTGCCGAGCAACTGGAAATTACCCCCGACCTGCGCGCCATTGGTTCCCAGGTTGGGCGGTTCCAACGGACCGACCGAACGGTATCGGAATCCGCGAAACGACTGGAACCCTCCTGCATAGAATCGCTCGAAAGCGGGAGTATTATTTGTCGTCCAACCCAGATTTCCCCGAAACGAAAGGACATGCTTTCCTGCCCCGTCGGGACGTTGGTAGGTCGTGAAATACTGCGAGCCCTGCAACTCCAACTTCGTGAATGTGTTTTCTACAAAGGCTTGCTCAACACTACTTTGCACATTGAACCCTTCCGTAGCCATCGAGGCGGAATCACGCGTATCATACCCCAGTGTTATTTTTCCCGTCCCCAGGAAATTATCTCCCAAAGTTGGCAACAACGAAGGTGCGTTGAGTCTTAAATTCGAGATGTGCACCTTTTCCAGACGGATGGCGGTATTGAAGGAAATTTCCCGTGTCAGCATTTTCCCGATGCTGATCCGGCCGCCGGTTCGCTGTTCGTTCCAGTCACGAAAGAATCGCTGATAGTAGAAACCACTCACGCCGAGGGAGTAATCGGTATCCAGAAAATGGGGATTCGTCCAACTTGCCAGATAACGACTGACCAGATTACCCGGTGTGGCTTCCAGGCGAAATTGCTGTCCATCGCCCCGAAACGCATAACCATCGACAACATCACGCCAGCTTCTCGGAAAGGCGAACAGATCGAAATTCTGTTCTTCCAGAACAATATTACCAAACACGCCGGAGTTGCTGTTGACACTGGCTCCGACCATGAATCGCCCCGTCCTCGCTTCGGTAACATTCAAGTCCAGATCGACATAACCGGGAGGCAATTCCGGGTTCAAAATGGGAGGGCCCATCTCTCTGCCTGGTTGAGGCTGGGGCTGCATCAGATCCGTAGGAGCAGCATACTGGTCCACACTTTGTCCCCGGATGATCGGAGATTCCTGCGATCGTGAAAGGACGGAAGTCAAAAATGGTCTTGCCGTTTCAAAGAAGACGCGAGAGTGCTCAAAATCGAGCGGTTGATACAACCACAGCCGATCCAGTTCGTCCCGTTTTTTGCGATACTCTCGATAGTAATGTTCCTGCTTCGTGTTGGGAGAGGTCGCAACAGGTGATGGGGCCTTGTCGGAATGCTCACTCATCTGCTGTAATGTGTGCCCCGCACCGGGAATAGTGTGACGCACTCGAACCCGCCCGGATGGTTCCTGTTGTTTCTGTTCTTTCAGATTGGTCAGAACCAGCTTGTTATAACTTTCCTGTATGCGGTTATCGCTCGGCAGATAGCGATGCTGCGCTGAAGCTGAAGGCGTTGTCCCGAAATAGCCATTGGAACCGCGGATAACCGGTGGATCGGTATTCCGCGCCAGGTAAGTCGGATTCATCACCGGGCGGATATTGATTTGCGGCCCATCCGGTCCGGCACGTTCCCATACCGGCGAACCTCCCAGGCGGGCACGTGACTTCCGTATTTTTTCCGGGTCGGCCAGATCGCCCGGAGCGACCAGCAACTGATTCAGGGCGACCGTTTCCTTCGTGTGGGTAAACTGGCCTCGAATGTTGACGTTGATCATCCCGATACGGTAGACACGGTCTTCATCGATATCGTAAACCAGATCGAGAACTCCCGGTTCCTGTGTAAATTTCGTCCCCGGATTGACCTTGGCAAACAACCGCCCCAGTACGCCATATTTGTCCTGTATCCCATTGACATCCTTGGCCAAGTCGCGGGCACTGTAATAACTTCCTTCCGACAGCTTGAAATCCTTCATCAGCTGTTCTTGCGAATAAATCCGGTTTCCTTTCAGAATTATCTTCCGGATTTTGTACCGTTCTCCTTCGTCGATCGTATAGGTGATCGAAACCGTAGAACGATCATCTGAAAACTTCCGCTCCTCGGAAACCTGGACATCAAAGTACCCGATATTGTGATAATATTTCTTTATGGCTGCGATATCGGAGGAGATCGTATTCGGATCGTACTGACCGCCAAATTTCCAGAGAATCCTTTTCTTCGTGGTCAGTCGCATCTTGAGCACACCGGAGGAGACATCCTTGTTGCCGCGAAATTTGATGGAAGCGACTTTCACTTTCGGCCCCTCCGTGATGCGAAAAACAACTTCACGATCGTCCGGAGAGTTCCCCTTTTCCAATGTCACCTCAGCATAAAGAAATCCTTTTTCCTTGTAGTAATCGCGAATACGCCGTACAGATTCCCGGTTCGCCGCAACGGAAAAAGCGTGCATCGGTTTCAATCCGGTAATACCCGCCAGAACCTTATCCTTAACCTTCTCGTTTCCGAGATATTCAACGCTACGCAGAATCGGCAATTCAGTCACCTTGAAGACCAGAATCGTTCCTTTTTCCGAGTGTCGGTAAACGGGTTCAACCGTAAAGAACCATTTTGTGCTGTAAAGCGAACGGATATCGTCGCGAATCTGATCCACTGTCGCGACCCTGCCGGGACGAGTCTTGATATATCGAGACAGGGCAGAAACCGGAATGGTGGCGTTGCCTTCAATCAAGACATCAGCCAACGGTTCATCGAGTGAGGGCGCGGAGACCTCCCTGTTTTCGTCGAGAAGCGGTTTCGGCATCTTGCCCAACGCCCTTTTTTGCTCCAAAAGGGATTGTTGCAACAACATCGGAGTTTTGTGTTGTGCCTGTTGTTGCAGTGGATTCAACGCGGATCGTGAACCAGGTTGCTCGGGCGGTATCTCCTGTTCCTGCTGAATGGGCGTGATCTCCGGAACCTCCGCAGAAACAGCTTCAATCTCACCATCGTACCAGCTTTTTCTGTTTGAACCCGAATTCTCCTCCATCATCTGCTGGAACGCAGGATCAACACCCTCGGCTGATTGCGCCCGAACAATCTGACCAGAATGACTCTCAACCGAGCAGACCATCCAGGGCGTGTGACAACCGGTCATCATGAGCATCAAAATGGCCAGGCTCAGCAAACCCCGGGTGCCCGTCTTCCGGAGACCCCTGTTCCGAAGGCCGATTTTCCCAGGCAATAAATTTCCCTGTTCATCATCGACGGAATAACTCGTACAGAAATAACGAGTTATTTCCCTTTGAAACTGTCGGTTTGGATTCACCATAAATTCGACCTGATGCTGATTCGCGTCGTCAATGTATCGGAGTGATACAATCTGAATGGATATTCTGTGGGGAAATTGCGCAGAGTAAGAGCCTCCACTCCAATTGGGTGCAGTGGCACTGCGTAGAATTACCTCATATCGCAGCAATGAAGCAAGGGGAATTTCAGCAACGTGTAATTTGGAGACAATGGCGAATATGAAAAGCAACAGAAAGACAGGAACGCAACATGGAGAGTAATGCCAGTCTCTCCATACCTCCTAACTACACCATATCTACAGCCGCATTGTAAATTTGACTTGTGTCAATAACCTGGTCGTTCGCTTCGAACAGGCGTTCGATCAACTGATGGTGGATCTTCATTTTCAATCCCCCCACGCCAAGTGCACCATAACAAACAAGATGCCCTATTTCCTTTGCTTTGTCGGTCGATTGAATCCCTTCAATCCCCAGCGGAGGAACTGCATTGAGGTCAATGGCAACTCGGAGCGTCCGGGAAGCTGTCAACTGATCGAGATGCGTAAAACGGACTCCGGCGGCTCCAGCCGATACGAGCAGATTGGCATCTTTCAACAGGGGAGAGAGATCGCCGTTTTCGGGAACGACCGCAGGCTCATATTTTCCGGATACCCCATCGATTACGGAGCAGACATGTCTGGCCTTGTCCAATGTGCGTGACGTGACGACCACATGAGCCCCACAGGCTCCCAATATCTGGGCGACACGCCGTCCAACTGGCCCGGTTCCCCCCAAAACAACCGCTTTCGTCTGTGACAGATCAAGGTGTTTTCGAGCGGAGAGCACCGCTGCTGCCGCGGTTGTGTTACAACCGTTGGAATCCATCATCACAGAAACCCGCATCGGGCCAAAAAAGGATTCCTGCACCTTGGCCAACAATTTTTCACCGGCTTCTACATCGCTGCCCCCGATGAAAATCGCCGTATTCCTCAAGTCCTCTGGACCGCGGGTAAAAATGGCTCCCTGAACCAGCGACACAACATTCGTGGAATTAACCTGAGAATAGGAAAGGAGGTGATCGACAGACGCATCCAATGCGGTCACCGCATCAAAACTGCTTGCATGCACATCAGTATCAAACTGCAGGAGAATGCGTTTCATAAATGTCTCTCTACGTCCAGACAATCAATTTCATCGTTTCCGATACAGCTTTTGTAGACCTCTAACCTGCCCTCCAGAACCCGGCAGGAAACTGATGCCGGAAAATTCCCGAAAAAACCGGGAACGCCCCTCGTTTGTACGTCGATGACACTCACGACAACCGAAACAGAGCGTCCCCATCAACTTGTCATCACCCCCCAACGGAACGAGAACGAAGGGCTGAATATCCCAGCACGGTTGGTCTGTTCTGACCGCCGTAACCAAAATGAGATTTTCAAAAGTTTTCGCACCGTCTGTAAACTATAACCGTTAGTAACACAACGTACACATCCTGAGTACACAACCTGGCGAAAACTGACGAAAAACCCCAATTGAGACCGGGCCCAAATGGGGGTTCGAAAGATTCCATTCGACCGCTACCATCACCGGGGGCATACCTGCAAACCATGTAAAGAGGCCATCCAAACAGGAGCGGGCACCGACTACAAAAAGAGCCCCCCGATTCAAGGCAGCCTGAAAAAGCACTACACACCGGAGAAGGGGTGAGAGGCTCCTTCCTTCTTGGCAACCATTTCGTCTGCTGAAGGCTCCTGTTTCATCGCTCTCTCGAGGGACAACTTTGTTGCTTCGTAATTGTATTGGAAGATTTTTTTATCGTCTTCCGCTTCCCAATGAATAAAGACGCCACAAACGATCACCAGATTTTCGGCCTGATCTTTAGGAATCACACCAGCTTCAACGGAATCGGCAACCGCCTTGGCAACAGCGTATTGAGCTGGACCGAACATCTGGACGGCCTGCTTGGCCCCCTTGATTGTCACCTTCGTCACCATGACGGTAGCTGGTTTTACGGCCAGATTTGGTTCCAAAACAGCAAGCAAATTGCTGTGCCCCTGCGTCTGTTGTGCCAATGCGTTGGCGAAAGCGACACCAACCGGGCCATCTTTCTCCCCAATCAACAGATCGATATGGGCGACTTCGTTTCCATCACCGACAAGTGCTTCTCCAATACGCATTCCCATGAAACCAACCCTTCTTTCTTTTTCCTCTGAAATAATGAAAGTTGACGAAAAGTTTACAATCCGATCCTTACCTCATCTCTGGCAAGGCAACGATATTCCCTTTCCCAAATGCTGAGAGATCAGACTTGCCCAGCCCTTGAACAGGGGCTGGCCAACTCCCAGCGCTACGACGTGAATATCAAATTTGCACATAAATTACCAGCATGAGGCTTATTATTAACAGCAATGAACAAAAAAGACCACCTTGGTTGGCTTGATTAACCATTCAAGATCGATGATGTTGTGGTTGAACGGAATTCAGGAAGTTGCAGGAGACGTTTCAGCACAGTTGGCGATGTTAAAACCAGAAAAAAGGTTCGGGCGTGAAAAATGTCACTGATTTATTGAGTCTGCGTGGGAAAGGGGCGTTTATTTCCGGGGCGTCCGGATTTCTCGGTTCTGCAATGGCGCGGGCGCTGGCGGAAGCGGGAGCCTCGGTGGTGGTGAGCAGTCGAAAACTCTCCCAGGCAGAACAGGTCGCGGGTTCCCTTCCGTCGGTAGATGGTGCCAAACATTTCGCTGTTGAAATGGATCAGATGGAGGAAAGTTCCATTCAGGCCGGTTTTGAGCGGGCGATCCAACTGGCGGGAAAAATTGATGTTCTTGTCAATAATGGTCAGGAATCCCATCCACAGGATTGGCGAGACGTGACCGCAGAACAATTCAACAGGATGCTGCAAAACGCAACCGGGTATTTTTTACTTTCCCGGATGATGCGCGATCATGTTGTTGGACGTGGGACACCGGGAAGCGTTATTCTGCTCGGCTCAATGTACGGCCTGGTCGGTTCGTATCCGGAATGTTATGAGGAGATTCAATACAGCAGCCCCGTTGCCTATCACGCCTTGAAGGGGGGGATTCTGCAGATGACTCGCCACCTGGCTGTTTACTGGGGTAAGGATCGGGTGAGAGTGAATGCTCTTTCGCCCGGGCCGTTCCCATCGCCGGCGGCTCCACGGGAAATGGTGGATCGTCTGATACAGAAAAGCCCGATGGGACGCATGGGGACGCCGGAAGAACTGAAAGGGGCGATCGTCTTTTTGGCGAGCGAAGCATCCAGTTACATGACCGGGCAAAATTTGGTAATCGATGGAGGATGGACCGCGTGGTAAACATCTTTGAAAAGGCAAAAAACTCGCTCGAAGCAACGCCTGCGTTGGTGATCGATCTGGCGAATGTCAGAAAGAATCTGAGAGATCTGGAGGAGCATGTCAGACCGCTCGGGATCAAGGTGCGGCCTCACACCAAAACGCACAAATCGAAACGGCTGGCGCAGGAACAGTTGGATTCCGGTTCTGTCGGGCTGACTGTCGCCAAGGTGGGCGAAGCGGAAGTGATGGCCCAGGTCTGTGACGATATTCTGATCGCATACCCGATTATCGATCCACACCGCAGCACCCGAGCCGCGAAGCTGGCACACGAAGTAACGGTGCGTGTTGCGCTCGATTCGAAATACGGGATCGATGTCATTGCAGAAGCGGCTAAAAAAGCCGGCTCCACGATTGGGATTCTGGTTGATTTGAATGTCGGCAGCAACCGCACCGGAGTCGCAACACCCCAGGAATTGCTGGAGTTGGCTCAGCATGTTGAACAGTGCGGAAAGAGTGTGCGTCTCGACGGCATCTTTTTCTATCCCGGGCACATCTGGGTTCCAGCCGAGGAACAACCACCCCTTTTGAAGCTGGTCGATGATATGCTGCTCGAAGCGAAAGATCTGTTCCATCAATCGGGGCTTTGTACCGATATCGTCTCCGGTGGTTCGAGGCAATCGGCTTTCCGCTCGCATCTGATTACCGCCCAAACGGAGATACGCTCCGGCACGCACATCTTTAACGATATGAATACCGTTCGCGTGGGGGCCTGCTCGCTTGACCAATGCGCTGCCGCGATTGTCTGCACCGTCGTGAGTAACGCAGTAGCGGGGAAGGTCATTCTCGATGCCGGCTCGAAAACAATCACCAGTGATCGAAATGTTTCACAACCCGATTCCGGTTACGGACATCTGATCGAGTACCCCGATGCCATCGTTTCCAGCCTGAGCGAAGAACATGGCGAAGTCGATATCAGAAATTGTGCGAACGCCCCTGAACTGGGAGAACGGGTAACGCTGATTCCGAATCACATTTGCCCTTGCGTGAATTTGCGGGAACAGGTTTGGCTGCAAACAGAACAGGGGTTGGAATCGATCCCGGTAGATACACGGGGGATGTCCACATGACAGACCGTAATGAAACAGCCAATGATACAGTTCCTGATAACATGACAGACTGCGATGAAATGACAACCTGCAACGAACATCTTCGAGGTGTCTTTCCGGTTTTTCAAACGCCGTACCGTGATGATGAATCGATCGATTACGATGTTTTGCAACGGGAAATTGAATGGCTTTTTGAATGCGGCAGCGATGGCATCGTGATGGCGATGGTTTCGGAGATGCTGCGGCTGGGCGATCAGGAAAGGCGGGAACTGGCCGAGGCGAGTTGCCGGTTCGCTCAAGGACGCGGGGCGGTCATCCTCAGCGTGGGGGCAGAGAGCACCCCGATTGCAGTTGAAAACGCAAAACATGCGCAACAGTGCGGAGCGGCAGCCGTGATGGCGATTCCACCGGTTTCGATCGGAGCGACCGAAGCTGAGCTGGGCAACTATTACGAACGAATCGTGCAGGCAGTCAACATTCCGGTCATCATACAGGATGCCAGCGGCTACGTCGGCCAACCGATGTCGATCTCTTTTCAGGCGGAGATGCTCAGTCGGTTCGGAGCGGAACGAATTCTGTTCAAACCGGAAGCAACACCGATCGGCCCCAGACTTTCACAGTTGCGCGATGCAACAGACAGCAAGGCACACATCTTTGAAGGGACTGGCGGGATTTCACTGGTTGACAGCTACCGTAGAGGAATTGCCGGCACGATGCCCGGGGCTGATCTGATCAAGGGACTGGTTGCGCTTTACCGGGCACTTGAAGCAGGTGACGATCAGCGGATCTATCAACTTTCGTTCCCGATCTCTGCAATCGTCTCGATGCAAAATTCACTCGATGCGTTCCTGGCGATCGAAAAACATCTACTCGTCAAACAGGGTATTTTCAAAAACAGGATTGTCCGTGGCCCCAAGGCGTACCTGCCCGATGAAGAAACGCTTGCAGAGGCCGATCGTCTGTTTGATATTTTAAGCAGCGTGCTGGAGGAAACAGAATGATTATCGATGTCCATTCACACGCCTGGGAATACCCGCAACACTTCGGGGACGATTTCCGGAAACAGGCGATCCGTGCCCGAGCAGGTGTCGAGGTTGATTTGACGGTTCGCTACGAAGATTATCGTCAGGCTGCCCCGGAGGAAACCAGAACGATTGTCTTTGGTGGCAAGGCGAAGCTGTCCGGCATGTGGGTCGATGATACTTACATCGCGGAATATGTCGGCAAACATCCGGAAACGCTGATCGGCTTTCTTTCTGTTGATCCGACACAACCGAACTGGCAGGACGAACTTCGGCACGGGCACGAAGAACTGGGACTGCGGGGCATCAAACTGCTTTCGATGTACGCCGGGTTTCGCCCTGATGATCGCCTGCTCGATCCGCTGTGGGAATATGCGAGCAAGCACCAACTTCCGGTATTGCTGCACACCGGCACGACATTCATTGCCCAGGCACCGCTGGAATGCACGTTACCCCGGCATCTCGATCCCGTCGCGACCCGTTTCCCGGATGTTCGCATGATACTGGCCCATTTGGGACACCCGTACGAAGGGGAAACCGTTGCAGTGATCCGCAAGCATCCGAATTTATATGCCGATATTTCCGCCCTGTATTACCGTCCGTTCCAGCTTTATCAATCTTTGATGCTGGTACAGGAATACGGTATCTGGAACAAGGTTCTGTTCGGAACCGATTACCCCTTCACCACCGTCAACGATACCATTGATGGAGTGAGGAACCTGAACAGGATGGTCGAAGGCTCAAATCTGCCCCGGCTCGACGAAGAACAGATCGAACAAATGATCTACCGCGATACCTTGCCGTTACTCGGATTGTGAACATTGCGAACCTTGATAGATTCTTCACGGCTGATTCACCCCGCTGATTCACCCCGCTGATTCACTGCGGCTGAAAGCCAGAGAAAGCAGACCAGGCAAACAGACGGGCACGAGATAAGCGATCTGTCGAACAAATCGAGCAGACAGTTGCGGCTCCACTGATCTCGTCAATTGCTCAAATGATGTCATCTCAGTGGCTGGAATTATCTGTTGCGATCCGGCATGATGTCTGTCTCCCGTGAATATCGAGCGGTCGTTGTGAGCGCATCGGTCGATGATGGACATGAAAAACGGCTTCTGAACAGAAATTTTGATTGCCAGCCATGCTTGCGCGCCTTCTGAGTTTTACCCTTTACGGAATCGATGCCAAACCTGTCGAAGTGGAAGTCGATATCTCTCCCGGCGC
>JALWSL010000586.1 GCA_027080405.1 Planctomycetaceae bacterium | reverse complement strand
ATTATCTGCTGAACCTGAGCAAAAAAGATACTCTCATCGGGGTTTTGCCCTTTTTCCACTCGTTCGGGTACACGATTTCCCTTTGGGTTGTCGCGGCTTATCCACCGATGGGGGTTTATCATTTCAATCCGCTTGATGCCCGCATGATCGGCAAGTTGATCCAGCAATATTCCGGGACGGTCATTCTCTCTACGCCCACGTTTTTACGCAGCTATTTGAAACGGATTACTCCGGAACAGTTCAAAACGATTTGGCTTGTCGTTCTGGGAGCAGAGAAGTTACCTCAGGATGTTGCCCAACAGACGATCGACAAATTCGGTGTTTCTCCTGTGGAAGGGTACGGTACAACGGAACTTTCCCCGCTGGTTTCTGTCAACCTGCCTGATGTCGTCGAAGATTTTGCCACCTTGAATTACAACCGCAGAGGAACCGTTGGGCAGGCAATCCCCGGCACATTGGCCAAGGTTATCGACCCTGAAACGCATCAGGAATTGCCTTTCGACACCGAAGGCCTGCTCGTCATTTCTGGTGCGAATGTCATGGCCGGTTACTACAACAAGCCGGAAAAAACGAAAGAGGCGATGATCGACGGTTGGTACAACACGGGTGATTTTGCGAAAATCGACGCCGACGGCTACATCACCATCACCGGACGACAAAGCCGATTTTCAAAAATCGGGGGCGAAATGGTTCCTCACATTCGAGTTGAAGAAACGCTCGCCGCCAAGCTCGATCAGATCGATCCTGTCAGCGAGGAACAGGCCGAAGCAACTCCGGGTAGCGGCGTCCGCCTGGCTGTCACTTCCGTGCCCGACCCGAAAAAAGGGGAACGGCTTGTTGTTTTACATCGACCGATGAACTGCAAACCGGAAGACCTGTTGAACAATCTTGAAGATTCCGGCTTGCCCAACCTCTGGCTTCCCACAGCCGATTCTTTTGTTGAAGTCGACGAAATTCCGCTTCTCGGGACGGGAAAGCTCGACCTCAAAGGGATCAAAACAAAAGCCCTGGAGCACTTCGGTATCGAACAGGGATGACTCTCTTCTGACGTAGGGAAATTCAGTTAATCAATTTGACAAAGCGAGGTGGGCTGAATGAAGAAATATACCTTTCTGGAATTTTCAGGGCTCTCGAAAGTTCTCGTCACGTTTATGATTATCGAGGCTGCCCTTTCTGTTCTCGCGATCTATAGTGGTTATGAGGAGTATCAACTGCTGAGAGTTATCGAGGCGGGAGAAGATTATACGCAAGAGCAAATTGACTTGAACGATCTCCGGCAGGCGGTCATCGGCTTGCTGCAAGTCGTCGTGATGCTTATTACCGCCATTGCATTCCTGAAATGGAATTATCGAATGATCAACAATGCCTATTGTGTTGACGACTCCACGCTGACCATTTCTCCCGGTTGGGGAATCGGTTACTATTTCGTTCCCATTTTCAGTCTTTGGAAGCCCTATCAGGCGCTGCGGGATGCGTATGATGTCTTTGTCTCAAAGTGTGCGGTAGATCGTAATCGAATCATCTTGCCACTCTGGTGGGGAGCCTATCTTATATCATGCTTTCTGGGACAGATTGTGTTTCGCTTATCGCTACAGGCAGAAACCGTTGACAGTATCATCCTTTCCACTTCATTGTCGATGGTCTCCGATGCCTGGGATTTCATTCTTGATCTGATTGGCATCATGCTCGTTATGCATGTCAGCCATGCCTGTGAGGAATGTTTCGAAAGCCGCAATTCACGCGATCAATTTACCGATGATTTCGACAAGGGTGACGTTTCATTTGAGTAGCGGTCTGAGTGAAAATCAGACCTCGATCCAGCGTTGCAGTCTTTCCAGAATTTCCTGCAGAACGAAGATGTCGGATTCCGGTCGTCTGCCGCTGTTGATGTGTGTTTCATCCGTCGCGATCCAGCCCCGCAGTTTCAAAAACTGGGCGGCTGAGTGTTTGTAGGCTCCTGTCGGGACGCGGAACGCGAAGAAACCGAGATACTGCAGGACGTCGTTCAATTCATAGAATTCGTTATCAGCGGTTGCCCAGAAATGATCTCTTTTGGCAAAGAGGTCGGGGGCGAATGTGGACAGACCGAGCAGGTAATCGGAACCGTACTTTACCATGTCGATCGCCAGGTCATTTCCCGTCAGAACGCGAAATTCCGGTCGTATTCTGTCTCGTATTTCCAGACGGTCCCACTCCGGTTGCCGATGCAGTGAAGAATGTTTGGCACCAATACACTGCGGTATCTGAATCAATTCCTGATACAGTTCCAGCGAATAGATTTTGCCGAGCGGAAGAAAAACCTTGCCGAGTTCGAACCCGATAAATCGGTCGCAGTAACCGGCGAGCTGTCTGTAGTTCTCCAGAATCTGACTATCCGGGCCGTTTGTCAGGCCGTACGATTGAAAGACCACGGGAACGCCGCCGAATTTTTGTATCAAGTCCATTTCGGTTCGATATTCCTGTGCCCGAAAGGAATCGCCGGGTTTGTCTGCAACAAATGCCCCGGCAACGAATTCCCCTCCTGCAACAAGATCGCGGGTTCTTTCCAGAACATCGATTTTTGTCGCTGAATCGATCAGATTGGCGTAGCCCGTATCCATATTGACAGCCGGGATCAATCCCGCCGCGATGGTTTTTGTCAGATGGGACTCGAAGCCTTCCCAGTCAACCGCTCCTGTTTTCGTAAACGGCAGCAGGATGGCGGAATAGCCCGTAATCTTTCGCGCGGGGACGATTCTTTCATGTGCTTGCATTTCTTGATGTTCCTCGGTGACCGGTTTTGCCGTCAGTCATTTCGCCTGACGAACGGTTTGTCAATTGCACTTCGGGGCATCGTATCACCTTTTATTCACAGGTTCCATGATGTCCGAATCATCGGGATGTCATTTCTTCTTTTACCCATCTCGGAATGTTGATCGGAATGATGCAGATGGCCCGATCCATTCGGTTGCTATTATCGCGATGAATAGTTATATTCCCCGGCTCTGTGGTTTCATGGAACGAATTTGAGGATCGGGTAGGTTACTGGAATGGCAAAATCGAAAGAACCCTGGCTTACGGGACGTGTCCCCAGTGGATTCTGGTCGGATATCAAAAACAGACATGCCTATATGCGCTGGCTTGGCAAGCAGCTCGGCTATAAAAAAAAGGAGGATTGGTATCAGATTTCCAAGCAGGATTTTCATCGTAATTTCGGGGGCGGGATGCTCGCCAACTTTTATGAAGATTCTCCTCAAAAGGCAGTGATCGATTTTCTTCCCGGGAATGACTGGAAAGAATGGCTCTTTCGCAGCACGCCTCAGGGATTCTGGAAGAAAAAGGAAAATCGGAAAGCCTATATGGATTGGCTGGGAGAGCAACTGGGACTGAAAAGCGTTGATGACTGGTACGGAGTCAGTCGCTCCCATTTTCATACCAATCATGGTGGCGGATTATTGGCGAATTATTATGGCGATTCCGTTTTTCGGGCGCTGCGGGAGTATGCCCCCCGCAAAAAATGGCAACCCTGGTGTTTTCATACGGTACCGCAGGGCTTTTGGAAAGATGTCGATAACCGGCGCGCCTACTTCCGCTGGCTTGGTAAAGAAATCGGGTTTACAAAAATTTCCGATTGGTACGGACTGACCCGTCAGCATTTTTCAGATCACCATGGAGAATCGCTCTTCGTTACCTATTATCACGGCTCGGTCTATAATGCTCTGGTCGATTTTCGCCCCAGGCATAATTGGTCTCGGGAGA
>JALWSL010000585.1 GCA_027080405.1 Planctomycetaceae bacterium | reverse complement strand
AAAAGTATTGGCGGAACTGAATCACAATGAGCTTTGTCATCGGGCAGCCGAACTCGGCTTGCTCGCCTTGCAGGGGAAGTTGGAGCAGGCAGGCTGACACGGCGGCAAGCAACTATTATCGAACGGGAGTTTGTTTGACAGGAAATTCACCCGACAACAAGGAAACCGGAATCTGCCGGACAGTCAGGTTCATAATTCGTTTTACAAGTCATATTTATATTCATAGTCAATTGATGTCAGGGGCCAGACCAGGGAGCGGTCGATGAAAATTACGGATATTTTGATTGAACAGTTCGGCAGATGGAATGATCTTCTCCTACCGGTGCGCAAAAAAGGGATCAGCCTGATTCACGGGCCGAACGAAGCCGGGAAATCGACATTGCTCCGATTTATCCGTGGTGTTCTGTACGGCTACCCGGCTGCCGGTCTGATCACTTCCCGGGGGAGTGACCGAACGGTCGGGTGGGGCGGCACACTGCGAATCAAACACCGCGGCGAACATTACGAACTGACCCGCAGAATCGAAGAGAATGGGCGTCAATCGTTTCTTGTTTCACACAAAAATCAGGTACTGACTCCCGAAAAGTATGAAGAGAAAATCCTGCAGAATGTCGATGCAGATGTCTATCGCACAATCTACACGCTCGGACTGAAGGAACTGCGCGAACTCGGCACGTTGCAGTCGGAGCAGATCAGCGATTATATCTACGGAACATCGCTGGGAGCCATTGGTCAGCAACTGCTCGCTGGAAGTGACCAAACACGCCAGTTTGCGGAAAATCTGTTCGATGAGAAAAACGGTCGGGGTAAACTGTTCGATCTTTCCGGACAGTACAACTCGCTCACCGAAGCCTTGAGCCGGGCCGATAACGTCCTTACACAGTACGAACGCAGTCTCGAAGAACAGAAATCACTGGAAAAAAAACAGGCGGAAAGAAAACAGAGACTCAAACAGTTGAAACGGGAACAGAGCAACTATCGTTATTTGAGCCGTGTCTGGAAACCGTGGAAACGTCATCGCGAATTGATGGCCCGGCTCGATCAACTGCGCGGCCTGGCCGGATTCCCCACTGATGGCCTGCGGCAACTTGAAAATCTCGAAAGGAAAATCAGCGAACTGAGCCGTCAGGAGCAAACCCTGCTTGAAGAATGTTCCAGATTGGAACAGCAGTTGCAGGCCGATCGAAAAAGTTATGAACTGCGCGAACATGCCAGCGGGATTCGGGCACTGATCGATCTGAAAGAGATGGTCGAAACGGCAGAACGCCATCTGGCTCACGTGACCGCCGAGGCATCCCTGCTCCAGAACGAACTGGAAGAAAAACTCCGTTCAGCCGGGGCCGACTGGACACCGGAAAAAGTTGAACGGGTCGATGTCTCTCCGCAAGCCCACTTGAAGTTGGTTTCCGCAGCCCGCGATTATCAGAATGCCCTCAGACGACGGACACGGTTTCGCAAGCGCTACCAGAAACTGGCCGACGCCAATCATAATCGACAAGTGGAACTCCAGGAACAGTTCAAAAAACAGAACATCACTTCGATTGATCAGGCCGTCAAAAAAGCGAATCAGCGCATTCGTGATCTCGAAGAATTGACCAGACTCCGCATTCAGGAAACCGAGTACGAACAGCGTATTCGCAGTGCCCGGTCGCAGCTTCTCAAACTTCAGGAAGGAGCCGAACTGCCGTGGTGGGCCTCCTTGATGCTGACGCTGTTCTTCATGGCGGGTGGCTTCTTTGTTGTCGCTGGTCTGTTCAAGGGAATACAGACCGGCTGGCTCGTCGGTGCAATCTACGTGCTGACCGGCGTTATGGGAACCGGTCTCGCCTGGGCCATGCGTCTGCATTACGAACAGAGTGATACCGATCTGCAACTCCGGCTGGATGAAGAAATAGATCAATGCCAGTTCGAACTCGAAAAAACCAGAAGCCGTATTGAGCAGATTGCCGGTACCTCGGGAAAATTGCATTTGCTCCCTTCCGATCTGCAAAAAAAACCGACAGAAGCCGAAATGATCCGCCAGGCGACAGAAAAACTGACGGAATTGGAACGGCTGGCCCGCGACGATGAGAAAATCAAACAGACAAGAAAAAAACTTTCGGTCTATCGGGGAAAATTGGGCGAGTACCAGCGGGATGCCAATGCCGCCCGGCAGTCCTGGTGCGATCTGTTAAAGAGACTCGGCCTGAAGGAAACCGTTTACACATCTGAAGCCTTTGAAGAATGGCAACGGGCGTGTGACCTGAAACAGACGCTCACGCAGCGGGACGCTTCGAAAAAGGATGTCCAGCGACATTCGGAAATTCTGTCGCTGTTCCGGGAACAGATGGAACAAATTTCCCGACGCATGCAACTGGAAAATCGCCCACACGGTTCCCTGATACAAACTCTTTCGCATTGGGAAACGGTGCTCAACGAATACGAGCGGGTCAAGGACTCTTACCTGAAACGGAAAAGTGAATACCAGCGTCTCAAACAGGAACTGGAAACTGTTCGGGAAAAAATGAACCTGGAAAAACAGAAACTGCAAACATTACTGAAACGGGGACAGGCAGAGACGAGAGAACAGTTCCACGAAAATGCCCGTCAGTTGCAGCAACTGCAACAGTTGCGCACGCAAATTGAAGACCTTGATGACCAGCTTGCCACACTGGCCCGGGAAGAACCGGAATTGGCGATTGTCGAAGACGATTTGCTGCAATTCGATCCGCAACAGACGGAGGAACGAATCGAAATCATCGGTCTGGAAATCGAAGAACTGGAACACGACATCGAACAGGCGTACCAGCAACTCGGACGCATCAGACAATCTCGGGCCGATCTCGAAAGCGATACGACACTGGCCGATCTGAAAACCCGTCAGGCCCGCCTGCTTGATCGTGCCCGTGTGACCCTTCGGGATTGGCAAGCCTCACAACGGGCGAACTCTGCCTTTTCAGAGATGATCGGTCAGCTCGAACGGGATTACCAGCCGGAGACGCTCGCCAGAGCTTCCCATTATCTTCTGAAGCTGACTTGTGGTCGTTATGAACAGGTACGCACACCTTTCGGTTCTCACGAACTGCTTGTCCACGAAAAAGATGGTTCGGTTCGACAGGTTTCCGAACTGAGCGACGGAACCCGCGAACAGCTTTTCCTGGCCGTCCGCATGGCGTTGATCGATCTGTTCGCCGGACAGGGGATCGACTTGCCGATCGTGCTGGACGATATCTGTGTCAACTTCGACCAGATTCGCACCGAGGCGGCGGTGAAAACACTGACCGAATTCGCCCACGACAAACAAATCCTGTTCTTCACCTGTCACGATCATTTGGCGAACCTGTTCAAGGAGCACGGAATCGAACCGACCTGGCTTCCCGAAGTGAAATCCGAAGAACAACAGCTTCTCGCCGGTTAAACGAAACGGGGAATGGCAGGATTCATTTTCCTGCTTTCCCTGCTTCCATTACGTCGCCAATCCCGGTTCGGTTTGGAGGATCATTTTCTTCAAGCCAGCGTTGGAGAGCTTCCCTGTTCTGTCTTGTTGGCTCTTTATCGAAAGCTGCCCGTAACGCCTTGCCAACGCCGAGTACGTGACGGGCAATCTTCAGCCTGGGGCCAAACCCCCAAAGACCGAGACGGGCCAACAGGGTTCCCAACGCGGAACCGCCCAAATGTGAAACAGCCAGTGTGGCCAAAATGCCTGCCAGAGACGTCATTGAAATACCTTTCCTGTCCGAAAATTGAATACCGCGAAACGTGAGT
>JALWSL010000584.1 GCA_027080405.1 Planctomycetaceae bacterium | reverse complement strand
GCCCGGAACTGCCCGGCTATTATATGGAATATCAAAACTGACTGAAAACCCGAACTGAACTGATCAGATATGAATCCCCAGGAAATAGAGCAGCCAGAGCGTTCTGAGGCAATTGAACCAACTTTATCGATTGGTTCGGATAACGCACACCTCAGTTGCGCAGATGTTCTCGGTCGAGGCGATTGGAAGCGGATGGAAGGGAAGGAAATCCGCTGGAACTGGGACGGTTCTCCGCATCTTCCGTTGGCTAAATTGCTCGATCTGGAATTGAAAACACACCGATTTCCGTCAGTCAGCGGATCGGGGCAGTCGATCCATTTGTGTAAACTGAGTGATGGTGGAATAATTTCATACGAGCTGGAAAGCGGCCTTTGGCTGCATACACTCAACACTGCGAGTTCCTTCCGACTGAAAGTTTTCGAACTGAATCTGGTTCCACTCGAATCGTTACGGTACTTCCTTACTGGAAATGAGCTCACTGGGAATGAAGCAGGCAGCAAATGAAACAGTCAACTTTGAAATCAGTTGATGGTTTTGAAATCAGTTGGCAGTGCTAGGGCGGATAGCTGATACAATCCGTATAGAGGATGCAACGCGTGTAAAGAGAACAGGCCTGTATTATTAACGGTAACAGTTTGCGCGGCAAAAGATTTGCGAACGGCTCGCAAATTTTGGAAAAATATCAGTTCGGTTACGGCTATCAGAATGAATCAGCCGCGCTGAGATAGCTGGAGTTCGCGTTACTGTTTCAACCGGTTGGATATTGGCCTGATGGCAGACTGGGGGACTGTTTTGGTGTGTAGACTGCCTTACTGTGCATGCTGTTTCGCTGTATATTATCGCCGAGGCCAATTGCCTATTTTGTGTCACGATGCCCAACAAACTGTTGACATATTTTCCGTTCAAACGTAGCGTACCAGTATACTTTGATGTCTTTGATTCCAATTCTGGTTTTTGTTTGCTTTTTGATGCTTTCTTAATTCCGTTTTTATCCCGTTCTCGTATTTTCAACCATTACTTACTTCGAATTTCTTTTGTAGGTACTCTTTGTTTACGCGGTTCATTCACAGGATTGTTCCCGTTCGGTCTCTTGGGGATTATCCGAATTTTTTGTGTGTGGAGTTTTTAAATGGATGGGCGACGGAAGTCGCTTGTTCGACCCGGTTTTTTTGCAGGACGCTTCAGGGCTTGCTGTGTCGTTTGAGGAGACAAGGGAAGCTATCGAAGAAACAGGTTGACAGCTTGCAGTAAATGGTTGGCAAAAAATCGATTTTGCCCGAATCTGCCTTATTGTATATCAAGTACGGAATTATTGGAGTTGTGCATGTTTGTGGCTGATCTCAAAGTCCTTTCCGGAAAACATCGTGGGAAAGTGATTACACTTAATACGAAGAAGTTTCTCGTAGGACGTGGTGACGATTGTCACATGCGGCCCAACAACGATCTGATTTCCAGGCATCACTGCATCTTCACTTGTGACGATTATTCCGTCCGACTGAGAGACTTGGGAAGCACAAATGGGACATTTGTGAACAACGAGCAATTGCGAGGACAAACAATCCTGAAGACGGGTGATCTGGTTCGCATTGGCAAGCTGGAATTTGAAGTGATTGTGAGGGAGCAGGCTCAATCGGCTGACGAGGGAGTTCCCGAGGAAGCTGCTTCCGTTGAGTTGCCCGATGGCTCGGCTGTGGTAGATAATGCAAACGATGAAACATTGGCGGGATCGGAAACCCTGCACGAAATACCTGTTTCGCCTCCGCTTCAGCCCGTGGCGGATGAGACAGGGGTAATTGCCAGTGCGGAAACCCAGTTCGTGCAGCCTCCGCAGCAGGTGCCCATGCAGCCGCCGCCGCTGCAGTATGCCCCCGGTGCTATTCCACCTGGCTATGCGTATCCCCAGCAGGCGATGCCCCCCGGTTATGCCCCTCCGGTCATGCCGCCGGGCGCAGTGCCTCCCGGTCAGTATCCGTACCCGTACCCCCAGCAGCAAATGCCCCCCGGTTATCCGGCACAGCCGATGATGCAACCACAAATGCCGGGCTATCCGCCCGCTCCCGTCGGTCAACCCGAGCAACCGGCTGATAATTCAGGGCCTGTCGATACGGTACCAGTGAAGTTGCCTGATCCATCTCAAACGGGTGTTGTCGGAGATGTCAAGCAGGAAAAATCGAAGGATTCTTCCGGAGGTGCTGCCGAGGAAACTCCCTCTTCCAAAGCGGGAGACATCATTCAACAGATGATCCGACGCCGTCCCGGTTGATTTCTGCATGGTCTGCGAACAAAGGGCCAGTCATGCCTTGGGGCTGGATTGGTCTCGGGGCAGGAGCGGTGCTCGTGGTGTGATCATAATTTGCTCCCCGGTTGGCGAGCCAGATCTGGTGTCCTGTATGGTGTTGCGCATTGTTCAACGGATTTATTGTGCGCTTTGGAGACAACTGCCGGAATGCACCAGTCGTTTGGGAGTTATCTGTTGCAGATCGCTGTTGGGGAGTGTTATCCTGATAACGACATCTTCTTTTTTCTTCAGCAGGAGTATCCATCGTGGCGGACGCATCAGCAGATATTCAACGCCGTTACAAGCAGTTTATCGATTTATTGCCCTTGACGATTGCCTTGGCCGGTCTGCCTCACAGTGAACCGGGCAAGTATTACACAGAAGAACAGATCGAGAGTCGCCTGTACACTATCAGGCATGCTTACAAGGCGGCCCAGGCAATAACGAGAGAAGCGGTTCAGAAGTAGTCTTCTGTTTCCAGTCAAGTTATTTCGACTTTTTCCAGAGTGGCGAAACCAATTAACCCTGTCGCAGGTAGTAACTGTTGATGATGAACTCTGAGTTGTTACAAGTCGAGTTGCAGGTCGCCCGGGGGTGCCTTTCCGGAGACAGGGAGAGTTTACGTTCATTCGTCAGACGATTTCGGCCTGCAGTGTATGGGTTGTGTTACAAGATTTTGCGGCATCATGAAGATGCGGAAGATGTGGTTCAGGAGACATTTTTGCGAGCGATTCGCAGTCTGCATCAGTGGGATCAGAAGCGTCCGCTCAGGCCGTGGATACTGACGATTGCAGCGAATCGTTGTCGCACCGCATTGGCAAAGCGTTCACGTTCTGTCGTCCATTGTCAACAGGAAGCGACTGATGGGGCGGCGGGGAAGCGGGCCAGTGTCGATAGAACGCTGGATCTGGCTGATGAGCTGGAGCATTGTCTGGAGCAATTGAAGCCAAATTTGCGGGAATGCTTTATCCTGTTCTATCGTGAACAGCTTTCGTGTGCAGAGGTCGCCGAGCGCATGCACTGCCCTGAGGGAACCGTTAAAACATGGTTGCACCGGGCAAGGCATCAGCTTTCAGCAGCATTAAAACAGAGAGAGTCAGATTAGATTACTTTGGAGAGGTGGCAACTGGAGGTTGTGGGCTTGAATTCCCACAAAAACAGGGAACTGGGGCAGATCTTCATGTTCCCTATGCGGCAGGAAAGTTGGAGGTGACGCATATCACTGCCAGTAGCGTTTGATTCTATCCTGTTGGCGTTCTGCCCTGTTGACACGGTTTTGTTGCCAGGACGAGTATTACAGTTTTTGGGTGTTTTTAGTGAATCCGCAATCCTACCGAAAAAAATTGGAAACCGCGATCGAACAGCGAGACCAGGTGTTACTGGACGAACTGGAACAGATTGCGCATCAGTCTCCGACCACTTTGCGAATGTGGCAGGAGCACTGTGTGCTTGAAAGTGCTATCGAAACCTGGGTTG
>JALWSL010000583.1 GCA_027080405.1 Planctomycetaceae bacterium | reverse complement strand
CATCAGTTCTGTATGAGCAAGCTGGAAACGGAGCTAAGACGGAGTAAAGAAGTATTTGTTTCTCATTATCATCAAAAAAATGTCCGACGATCGTTTGCCGATCGTGATTTCTGCCGGAGCGATCCTCTCACTGGCAGGAATTGCCCTGCTCGCGGATAAAATATTCGAGCGGAATGCAGAAGAATTGGTCAGCGCAGACTTCAGCGAGTTGGATCATAACGGTGCACGCAGTTTTATTTGGGCTTCCAACATAAACGCCTGGAGCCAGTTTCCCTGGATGGGAACCGGATTGGGGACCCATGAAAATGTGATCCGCGCATTTCACAACGGCGATGCCAAAGGGCTGAACTACACACATGCCGAAAACAGCTATTTGCAGATCGGGACGGAAACAGGTCTGGCTGGGTGGATACTGCTGGTGGGTTCCATTTCACTGCTGCTCAGGTTGTTGTGGACCCGACTCCGTTTCGCCCCGGTAGATCGCTCCGAAACTCCATTGTATGCGGGGATCGCAGGCAGTTTCGCCGTTTTTCTGGTTCATGGCTGTTACGATTTCGCCTGGTATGCTCCCGCATATATGCTTCTCCTCGCTGTTTACCTGGCGTTCCTCTATAGCAACAGGAACGATCTTTCAGCGGGAGAAAAGAAAAAACAGCAGTTGAAATTTCGTTTTCAGCCGCTGATATTTTCAGCCTTAAGCGTGACCGCCGGCCTGTTTGCTTTGCAATGGGTTCTTCCGGCTGCGATGGCTGAACAGGGAGAAATCGACTATTTGAACTTGACGCATCGAAGATCGGAATTTGAATCACCTGAAGAAGAAATGCAACTGCTGCGATTACGACTTCTCTGTTTGAAAAAGTCTTTGTCTGCCGATGTTGAACAGACCGATAATCAGGTTCGAATGGCTGAATGTCTCAGGCGACTGTTTGAACTGAAAATGGCTCAGGAACCTCAGATGATGCCCGCTTCGCAAATTCGTGCCGCCGTTTATGGCGGGGGCTTTGAGAGTCCCGAGAAACTTCAGGAATGGCTGAACAACCCCAGCGTGATGAAAAGAACACTCCCGATTGCAAAGGCCAGTCTGCTTCATGCCGAACAATCACTGAGATATTGTCCTTTCAACTCGCGTGCCCTGTTGATTCAATCGGATC
Organism: Planctomycetaceae bacterium; assembly: GCA_027080405.1. Taxonomy (GTDB): domain Bacteria; phylum Planctomycetota; class Planctomycetia; order Planctomycetales; family Planctomycetaceae; genus Rubinisphaera. Next base: position 2,608 of record JALWSL010000583.1, on the reverse strand, counting down.
TCTGTTTTGTCGAAAGTCCGAATCCCTCACTCCCCGATTACTATCTCGCCAGAGCAGAACTGACAAACCCCCATTCCGCGGAAATCCCCTATACAGCGGGGGCCCATGCCTGGAATCGTGGTGACGTGGAAACGGCATTGAAGTTCTGGAAGGAAGTTTATCCCAGAAATGAAAATGTCGCCCAACGAATTGTCGAACTGCTCGCAAAGGTGTATCCTCCGGAGGAACTCGCCAGCATCTTTGAGCCGAACCTCGATCAGTTGAACGCCATGATCAAGGCATATAAACCGTTTGATAGCGAACAGGGGCAGATCGCGACTCTGTTATTGGCTCGGGAAACATTGGAGCAGGCCCCCGAATTGGAGCCCAAGCAACAGGAAAAAGTATTATTAAGGGCATTCACCTACTTGAAGGCTTCTCGCTTGCAGGATCAACCCGCGATCTATATTCAGCTTGCCTGTGAAATCAATAATGATTCCTTCAAATTGCATCATGCGTTTGGTCAATGGTTGGCGAAAAACAGAAAATTCCGCCTCGCTATTCCTCATCTGCAATACTGTTTGAATCGAACCGCGTTTGATCCGCAACTCGAACATCTGCTGAAAAATTGCAAACAGAATCTTCAATTGGAGTCACGGCAGAAGATACGCCCGGCCAGCTTTGATTCCCGATAGGCCAATCCGGACGGATTCCTCAGTTGTGCGCAGATCATTCCTGCACGCCCGGTTCACGCTGATCGTCGCCACCGAACCGCTAATTTTCTGAACCTTGCGAGTCGTTCGCCAACAGCATCGTCGGTCATACAAATTTATCTTGTCAACAACCAGGCGAATGTTGACAGCGAAGCAAACAGGCAATAAACGCCGAACCAGCGCAGTTTTTTCTTACGGACAATCTGAAGCAGGCCTTCGAGTGCGATAATGCCAACAACAAAGGAAACGAACGCGCCAATAAGCAACGTCACATCGAACGGAGAGGAGGAACCGGACGATTCGAGCATATCTTTGGCATGCAGAACTGTTGCGCCCAGTATGGCGGGAATGGCGATCAGGAACGAAAACCTGGCTGCCATCTGACGAGGCAATCCCGTCATCACGCCTCCTGCAATGGTGCTTCCCGAACGTGAAATTCCCGGGACAACGGCCAATGCCTGGAACAATCCAACCGAGAGGGCCTGTTTCAGATTGGGATTTTTATCCAATGAATCGGCTAGATGATCGTCTTCGGCAGGTTCGAGCCATTCGCACAACCAGAGCAGACCCGCTGTTATCAGCAGGCCTCCCGCAGCGACAGCCGGTGTCTCGAAAGCAGATTCTATCGCGTCTTTCAATGTCAAGCCAACCAGTACGATGGGCAGCGTCGAGATAATGATTGCCAGGATCAGCTTCCTGTCGAACAGCAACGAGCGCAAATCCCTGCGGAACACCACCAGTATCGATCCCAGAGTTCCGAGATGAAGGGCAATGTTCATCGCCAGATCATCCGAGGCGGAGTCCACGCCACCGGAAAGCATCTCATTCACGATCACCAGATGACCGGAAGAACTGATCGGCAGAAATTCTGCAATCCCCTGGACAATGCCGAGGATAATGACCTGAAACAACTCGTGAGCATCCATGCGTTATTCAAATTTCCGGGAAAAAAGTTTGTTTGTCAAATTGAACCGATGGAATCGAGCCAGCGTCCAATTGCATCAAAATCTTCAACGCTCAACTCTTTCAGTTGTGGGCGGGAAATGACGGGGTAGCCTTCCTGTCCCAGATACTTTTGCAGCTTCTGTGCTATTTTTTGCTGCTCCTGAGTGGTAGGAGAAAGGAGCACCTGCAGTCGATATCCCGGTTCATTAAACGGAGCGCGAAATCGACGGGGAATCCCCATCGAAAACAGTCCTTCAAATATTTCCTTGTGCTCAAAAACAAACAGCCAGGGAAAACTGACATCTTTCCCTGTTGTAATCAGACAGGTCAAACCCGGGTCGAGGTGGTAATTTTGCTCAACGTCTTTAATGCAGTCCAGCAACCAGTTCACATCGTCACTCGAGAACTCTTTCAGATTTTCTGAAACCGGCATGACCAGAAGAAAGCCACGGGTTCGGCAAATCCGTTTCCATTGGGCCAGATCTTTCCCGGGGACAGGTTCTCCGGAAGCGGGAAGCCAAAATGCCAGGCCGTAACCCGCCTCGTACTGGAAATCTTCGGGAACAAACAGACGATATTTCTGCTGGTGTTCGGCAAGCGTAACGACATGCTCACCCGTTTTCAGCTTCAACTTCTGGCCTTCTTCTTTCCCTTCTTCCCCCTCTTTTTTCTGTGTCAAAACGGGGAGAGGCAACTGATCGATAATCGAATCGGGAATCGATCCGGTTGTGATTTCAATGCTCCGGGTTTCACCTGCCCGAACCACTTTCAATTCTACTTTCTCAGTGGGCTGTTTGAGTAAAAGTTGATCACGGAGTTGATCGTATGTGGCAATTTTCAAATCGTCGATGCCAACGATGCGATCCTGTTTTTTCAGTCCTGCTTTATCTGCCGGCGAATTCGGATACACGTAGCGGATGATCGCGCCTGTCGAATCGTCGGAGCGGAGACGCTGCCCGAGGATTCCGAGC
>JALWSL010000582.1 GCA_027080405.1 Planctomycetaceae bacterium | reverse complement strand
GGGCGATTCGCTCGTCCTGTTTTTTGATATGCTCCAGCAGCATTCCGATGACATTTTGGACTTCATCGGTTTGTTCACTCAGCCACGATTTGTTAATCTTGATCGACATGATGCTGATATCGCAGATTCAGGCAATCATGACAAGATCAATCTCAGTCCAGGCCGTGAACGGTTACCACTGATACCAAGGTTCTATATTAACCATCTCGCGGGTGCCCCTCCCTCCCTGAAAGAGTTTGTTTTGTCAAGTTTTTTTGAGTTTTTCCGGGGTTGGTGAGGTTGTTGGTGCGTATTATTTACGCAAAAAAACTGTTCGCTTTTTTTAATGTTTGTTCGGGTTCTTCTGTTGGTTTTGTTTTTGTTGCTGTTCTTTTTTTTTTTAAGCTTCAATTTCCGGTCGTGATCTTTGTCGAGTTTCCGGCAGGTGGTAACTCCGCCGCTCTATCCATCCCTTCGTGAATCTCCCGAAGTTTAACTTCGGGATTGGATCATCATTGTTTCTGATCCCACGTAATAAGTCGTTTCGATCAACCGTACCAAGAGCCGTCTCAATCAGACCGACGCGGGTAGCCCGACCACTTTTAGTGGTTGGGTGCCGTGGGGCACAAGATGAACACGCCATGTGCATTGCTTCTCAGACAAATTTCCGATCAAGCGGATGGCCTCCATGTACGAGGTACGCGGCTTGCGGGAAAATTTGACATCCTACGATAATGCAACGGCTGGTTCAGGAACATTTAATTGCCCTGTTACTCACGCAGCCTGTCGTTCATAATGCCGTAGCAACCCACCCAGCCTTGTCCGGCATTCGATCGGGATGACATCGGGCGGATCGTCCTTCGGTTCCGGCCAGTCTCCCGTGAGCGGAACGTTGCCCATCGCCTGATGCGGACGCTCGGTGTGATGGTGCTCAACGTACTCGGAAATCAGATAGTCAAAGTGTTTCTCGCCAAACACGATGAAGTGGTCCAGCGCTTCCTGCTGCAGACTCTGGATGAATCGTTCGATGTGCGCCTGCAGGTTCGGCGCACGGACGCTGTTCTTCCTCACCTTGATGCCGGCGTCGCGAAAAACTTTATCGAAATCGGGCTGGTAGATCCCGTCGCGGTCGCGGAACAGAAGCGTGACCTCCTGGCCGCTGGCCTTCACGTGCTCGACGAACTTCTTCGCCTGTTCCTTCATCCATGTGGTGTTCGGCTTTCGTGTGCATTTCGTCGCATAAACCTTGCGGCTTCCAATATGCAGGAACACCAGCACGAAATACTGCTGCAGGCCGAACTTCGTGACGATCCGTTTCGAGAAGAAATCGCACTGGTATAGCGTCTCCGCATGTCGATTCAGGAACTCCTGCCAGCTGTCAGGTACTGTCGTAACCCCTTCTATTCATAAATGTTGTGGCGAACACTGGTTTATTTGTGAATAAGCTGGTCGATATCGATAAAGACTGTTTGAAAGTGAGGCGAGGGACTGCCTCTGTTTATTGGTATTGGCACGGTTTTGTTTATTGGCATGGTTATTGCTACGCTGCTGTTCAAGGGAGTGGTGATGGCTGAGGAGAGAGAGTATGTGCAGTGGCGTACAGGAAGCGAGGGGGGCAGATCCGATGAACGGCGACCATCAATTAAACGGAACGGATCCTTTGCAGTCCACTTTTTATTATTGTGTCCCGGTTATCTCGACCAGCATTGTTCTTCTGGTATTAGCCGGGATGGCTGGTTGGTATGTGCATCGATTGAATCGGGAAGTTTCCAATCTTCTTGCTGATCATCTTGAATGCGCGGTTGCCTGTGAGAAGCTGGTGGGGGGCATACGTGATGCACGAAGCGAACTGGATCGGTTTGTAGGGACCGGCGATGTTGCCCATCTGGAACTGGCCGATGCGGTGCGGGAGAGAATGGTTCAATCGCTTGATAATGCTCTCAAATGGGCACCCAATGAACAAACACGGGAAATGTTACATAAAGCTCAACGGGGTCATAAGCATTTTTTTTCGAAATTTATGATAGCCAAACAGGATGACTCTCCCGAGGAATTGAGGAGGCAGATATTGGCGATGACTCGTCTGTTAGATGTGGAATTGCTCGCCCCGGCCCAGGAAGTTCTTACCTATAACCAACGGGCTTTATTGGAGCACGGAAACGACAGCCGTGTTGCTGCGGATCAGGTTGGGCTTGGGCTGCTTGCGCTCGGCTTTTGTGGTGCGGTGGCTGGTTTGTTGAGCGGTTTTAGCGTGGCCCGCCGAATGACACAGCAGCTCGAATTGCGGGAACGCGAAACACTTCGCTCGGAACAGTTGGCAGCCGTGGGGCAGTTGGCTGCCGGTCTGGCTCATGAGTTGCGCAACCCGTTGACGTCGATGAAAATTTTAATCCAAACCGCAGCAGAACAGCCGGAGAATGCCTCGCTGCAAGGGTGTGATCTGGAGATATTGGAGGAAGAGATTGATCGCCTGGAAGTTTTGGTTCGATCATTTCTCGACTTTGCCAGACCGCCCAGTCTGGCCAAAAAATTCTTCGATGTCCGCGGGCTTGTCGATCAAACTATTCATCTTATTTCGGGGCCTGCTTCAAAAAACAGGGTTGATATTCTGTACCAGCCGAGTGAGCAGGAGTTGCTGATTGAAGCCGACCCGGTACAAATTCGCCAGGTGTTGCTGAACCTTCTGTTGAATGCCCTGAATGTTTTGCCTTGCGGGGGAGAGATTGAAATTGTTGTCAAAGCGATCGGGAATGGCGATTTACGCGAGCTTGAAATCCAGGTCAAGGATAGTGGTCCCGGAATCCCTGAAGATTTGGAGGAGCGCATTTTTGAACCGTTTTTCAGTACGACTGAAACGGGAACCGGATTGGGGTTGGCGATCTGCAAACGGATTATTCAGGCTCATCAGGGGACGATTTGTGTCAACAGTGGCAGCAGTGGCGGAGCCGTGTTCATCGTCCGCTTGCCGATTCAGTCCAATCCCGGTACGGTGTCTGAGGGTGAGTAATGGCCAAGGACATCGTAAAACAGGCGGAAAATGATCAAACTGCTCATTGTTGATGACGAAAAGAATGTTCGGTATTCGCTTCAAAAGGCGTTGACATCGGAGGATCGCGAGATTCTTACCGCTCAGACAGCCGCAGAAGCGATCGAACTGGCTCGTTCTGAACAGCCGGACGTTGTTCTGCTTGATATTCGGTTGCCCGATATGTCCGGACTGGAAGCGTTCCAGAAAATCCGTCAGATTGATCAGCGTTTGCCGGTTATTTTAATTACTGCATATGGCACAACCGAAACCGCGATTGAAGCAATGAAAAGCGGAGCTTTTGAGTACCTGCTCAAACCGGTCGATTTGCAGGAACTCCGGGAGGTCGTTTCCCAGGCGATTCGTTTAAGCCGATTAAGCAGGGTGCCGACCAGTTACGGCCAAAACGCCAATCACTCGGCATCGAATGTTGACCATATCGTCGGTTCATCCGCGGCGATGCAAAAAGTCTATAAAGATATCGGTCGTGTCGCGGCTCAGAATATCAATGTATTGGTTTGTGGGGAAAGCGGAACGGGGAAAGAGCTTGTCGCCAGGGCCATTTACCATCACAGCGACCGCAAGGAGAAGCCATTTTTGGCGATCAACTGCGCAGCGATTCCCGAACCGTTATTGGAAAGTGAAATTTTCGGACATGAAAAAGGGGCTTTCACCGGAGCGGATCAAAAGCGGATCGGGAAATTCGAGCAGGCCAACCACGGGACAATATTTCTCGATGAAATTGGGGATATGAC
>JALWSL010000581.1 GCA_027080405.1 Planctomycetaceae bacterium | reverse complement strand
CCATTTTCCGTCTCTGACTGTCGATTGTCAACTGCGCTTCGAACCTGGTCTGATTGATTGATCCGTCAGGATGTCAGCTTGGGCAGCAAAAAATGGGCGGCAAAAACGGGCAACAAGATTGGGCATCAAATTTGCGGGATTGGCACTGGTAGTGGTATTAACCGGTTTTTGTTCCGTTGATGTCGCTAAAACGCATCAAATGATATTCCGTGTTGCAACAAAGCATCGTTGAACGGGCTGGTTTGCTCTGTCTGATGTGAGAAAATGGATTTCCAGTGTTTTGCACACGATGAAAATTATTTTCCAGTCGACGGGACAGGAAACCTTATGCCAACAACTCCATTATCCTGATGTACCTTGCAGGTGTCCCTATGCGAACGAACAAAATGACTGAAATGGACAGATTTTTCAGGCAGGCTTTGCTTGCCTTGGCGTTGATCAGTTTCTGTTCGAGACCTTCCATTGCAGAAAACTGGGTTTTCCACAAGTCGTACTTTACGCATGAACTTCCTGCAGAGGTGGCATCGACGGTTCCCATGCCCAGAAGTCGTTCCGCCTATCGCATCCCGACCCGACCGTACAACACAGGTGGAACTGTTCGCTGGAGTTGGCGTTCGAATAATGTCCACCTCGATAGCGGTTCGAATCACGATAATCAGGTTCTATGGGAACGATCTGTTGAATTTCGTCCGTAGTGCTTTCAAGGCTGCAGATGTAGTGGTGCTTTTCTCTGCTCTGGATCGGGCTCCCCGGAAGTGAAAATTGGGGGGGAACTCGCGTGATGCTGCCCTCGATTATTCCTGTCGAGAGGCCGGGAAAAACAGCTGGTCTATTCACATTTCGCGGTCAGTCGATTAACCTTGTACGGGTTGAGTGAGAGGGAGGTCGGGTTGCTTCTGAGCAACTGTTATCCGTTTCAGATGGCAGGGTATAAAATTGCAGAGCAAAAAATCACAGGAGCGCTTTGGGGCACTTCTTTTCATGAAATTCGTTTCTGAAGATAGTATTTTGGAGTCACATCAAATGAAGCGGCGATCCTTCCCGAAGCGTTATCATTCGAGATCAACCCTTCTTGCTTCGTTGTTCGTGGTTTTCGTGATGGAGGCGTCCTTTCTGCAGGCCCAGCCTACTTCGACAGTCAAGCCTGCTTCAACAGCCCAGCCAAAGCAGGCAGCCAGTCAGTTTGATGAAGCCGAGACCATACAGGTTATCATCAAGAAGGATGCAGTTCATTTAATCCCGCCCGAAAAATTCCAGGCCCCGATCAGCCTGCAGCCGATTCAGTTACTGGAAATTCGCGCCAAAGTAAGCGGGGTTGTCAAGAATGTTCGTGTCAAGCTGGGGGGGAGCGTTCGGGCTCAGGAGGAATTGATCCAGATTGAATCCGAGCGGGCCAGGATGAATCTGGACTACGCAAAAGCGACCCTGAAGGCGGCGACACTCAAAAAAGAACTGGTAGCCAGGGAAGTTTCCGCAGGCAAGCAGGCTCAGGTTGCCCTGGATTTGGCAGAAGCGGAAATCGATGTCGCCAAGGCCAGATTGGATCTTGCCCAACTGGATATCAAGAACACATCGGTCAGGGCCGTTTTTTCCGGCCAGATTAAGGAAATCAAGACAACCCCGGGGGCAATTATCAACAAGGGAGATCTGCTTTTGGTTCTTGTCGATACCACAAAACTATTGGCCCGGATTCCCGTCAATCGGGAAGAAGTAAAGATGGGCGAGACGATCGAAGTCAAACTCGACAATCAGGTGGCCAGGGCGAAGGTGCAATCGATGCTCCCTCTTGAAGGGAAGTGGCAGCCACTTCGCCAGATACTCGACACGGCCGCCATTGCAGTTGTTGAATTCGATAACCGGGACGGGAATTTGAAAGATGGCCAAACCGCCTATTCGCCGATTGTCCCTCGCCAGCCGGTGATTGAGGTGCCCAACCTTTCCCTGAGGAATTCGGAAAAGGGGAGCCGCATCATTCAAGTCGTCAGAGACAGTATGGTTCGTGATATCGAAGTGCAACTGCTTGGCCCAATCGGTGAAGATCGTTCCTACGTAACTGGCCCGATTCAGGCCGGGGATGAATTGATTGCTGAAAGCTCCCAGTCCCTTGCAGATGGTGCCTTGATCCGGCCTGCAACCGTCGTCGCCAATCCCAAGACAAAGAAGAGGACCACACCCCCCGGGCAACCTGCCCAAACACGAGAAGCCACTCCCTTTTGACAGTTCGAGTTGATGAAGCGGTTCAGGTTGATGACCGGGCAGGTTGAAGTGGCCTGGTTGAGGAAGCCAGGGACTCATTCAACCACCTGTTCCGAATTCTGATCCGAAATGGTTGATCCGATTTTTATGCGGTTCAGTTTTCGTGGACGATCAGATCCTGGTCGTGTTGAAATCGTTTGGGGACTTCTGCACAAACACGTATCAACACGGCAGCGCCATCCACAATTCCTTCAATTAGTAGATGGTGACCGGTTTCGTTTTCGCTTGAAGCAGGTATGGCGATCCAGTCAATATGCTGAATTTCTTCAAACAGCGGGAGAGCCTGATGGACATCAAACGAAAAGGGTGAAGGAAAAAAGAGTTGATCAACTGGTTCGTAGTTCGCCGGCTCGTACTTCGATATTTTTTTTCGTCGCATCGAGGGGAAGACCGCAATCTCCCAGCAGCCCGATTCGAAATGATAATGACAGCCCAACGGCGTCGCAGGCCCCTGCGGAAACAGGCAGAGGGAGAATTGTTGAACAAATTCTTCAATCCAGAGGGGAGGGAGAGCCATGACTCGGAAACACCTGATTAACAGAAAAAAGGAAAAATTCTTCTCGCATAGCGATAGCGAGAGGCGAAATCAAAACGGAAACAACATCCTTTCGCGACACTGCCGAGCATGAGCAGTTGAAGGGCGAGTCTCAAGCCAGAAACGAAAAATCAAATTCTGCAAGGAATCATTTCAAGAAAACAGTTCGGGTTGTGGCGGTTGTAGTAAAGGAATACACCAGTGGGAGAATGTCCTCCCTGCCATTTTGCTATTTTTTCCCCAACGAACGCTGTTCACGAAAGAAATCCTGCAGAATCGCCTGGCACTGTTCAACCAAAATACCGCCAACCACTTCCGATTGATGATTCAGGCGATCATCCTGCGTAATCTGGTAAAGGGAGTGGCAGGCTCCGGCCTTGGGGTCAGTCGTGCCGTAAACAATGCAGGGCAAACGGGATTGGACAATTGCCCCCGCGCACATTGGGCACGGTTCCAGAGTGACGTACAAAATGCAATCCTGCAGTCTCCAGTCTCCCATTGCATCGGCGGCCTGGGTGAGGGCAATCATTTCTGCATGGGCGGTCGGATCATGCAGCATCTCCCTCTGGTTATGGGCTGAAGCGATGACCGCACCATTTCGAACGATCACCGCTCCCACTGGAACTTCCTGTTCTTCGTAGGCAGCTTTTGCCTCCGAAAGGGCCAATTGCATATAATACTCGTGTGGTTGTCCGGGATCGTTGAAGCGGTCTATCATCGTTCTGTTTTCCATTTGCTGAAGATAAAGCAGGCACCGTCCGGGTGCGAATGGGTTTGGGACGAATACCCGGACTGTAATATTTTTCGCTCACATTTGAAATCGACCCCCGGTTTCCATTAGTCTGAATGCTTGGGGCTCGACGCCGCTCCTTATTGAAGGCGCCGCATTTACAGAATAATCATGAGATTGTCTGCTTGCCCGGCAATCCCGCCCTTCGTTTCTAACCTCAGGAGAATAACCAATGGCCCGTTTGACTCGACGTAGTTTTGTGAAATACTCTTTGGCGGCTGGTGCAGGTGTACTGGCTGCCCCGAAACCTGGTTTTTCCAAGTCTCCCAATGAGACACTTGGCGTTGCGGTGATCGGAGCCGGAGGACGTGGCAGTTCCCATGTCGCTGCCTGTTTGGCGGATCCACGAACAGAAATTCTTTATATTGTCGATGCTGACGACAAACATGGTTACGCGAAGTGTGAAATCATTGAAAAGAAAACCGGAAAACGGCCGCAGCAGGTCAAGGATATGCGGGAAGTTTTCGATGATAAATCGGTTGACCTGATCAGCACTGCCACGCCGAATCACTGGCACGCATTGTGCGGCGTGTGGGCCATGCAGGCTGGTAAAGACGCCTACATCGAAAAACCGGTCTGTAAAACGATTCAGGAAGGTTCGGCGCTTGTGGCCGCGGCCCGCAAGTACGGCCGGATGTGCCAGGTTGGAACGCAATCCCGCAGCAGCAAGGCTGTCAACGAAGCGGTTGCGTTCATTAACGAAGGAGGGATTGGCGAAGTGAAGTTTGCACGCGGGTTGTGCTACAAACGGCGTCCCTCAATTGGGCCACTGGGCGATTATCCAATTCCGGGGAGTTGCGACTTCAATCTGTGGAGCGGCCCTGCTCCCTATACGAATCCGAAAGTGACCCGTCCCCGTTTCCATTACGACTGGCACTGGCAACGTCTTTACGGCAATGGCGATTTGGGAAATCAGGGACCTCACCAAACCGATATCGCCCGTTGGGGGCTGGGTGTTGATACGCATCCGAACTCCGTGATCAGTTACGGAGGCCGTCTTGGCTATCAGGCGGAACGAAAAGATCCGAACTACGTCGATGCAGGAGATACGCCGAACACGATTATTTCGCTGTACGATTACGGCGACAAATTCCTGACATTCGAAACGCGTGGTTTGAGCGTCAACGATTCCGATGACGAGGAGCTGAACCGGCTTTTCCAAAGCAAAAAAGGGAACAAGATCGGTGTCGTTTTCTATGGCAGCGACGGTTACCTCGTTCAGAAAAGTTATTCCCACTGTCTGGTGTACGACAAGGACATGAAGCTGGTCAAAGAGTTCAAAGGAGGTGGTGATCACTTTGGCAACTTCCTCGATTCTGTCGTCAGTCGAAAACGGGAAGATCTGAATGGCGAAGTACGGGAGGGGCATCTTTCAGCCGCGTTGGCCCATCTGGGAAATATCTCCTACTACGTGGGAGAGAAAAACCATGTTTCTCCGGAGACTTTGAAATCGGAATTATCCAAAATCAAATCACTGGACAACAACGCTGAAACTGTTGAAAGAACGATCAAGCATCTGGAGAAAAACGGAGTCGACCTCAAAAAATATCCGATCTCGCTGGGACCGTATTTGAAGTTCGATCCGGAACAGGAGGTCTTTACCAATAATGAAGCCGCCAACGCCTATCTCGGCAGGGAATACCGCGCGGGCTTTGTCTGTCCGACTGCCGATAAGGTTTAAATGTGCCTTTCTATCATTGCGGATCTTCCCTGAAAGCCTTTTTCGGGGAAGATTCGGGGTGGTTCTTCGGGCCTGATGTTTTTCTGGTGTATTAACACCTTGCTGCATTAACGTAATGTAACAAGCGGACATTCAGTCGGAGGGGCCTGGCAGGACAGACTTATCAGCAAAGGCAACAGGCACGATCTGATGCAGTCTTTTTATTTTCAGATGGGAATCTTCCTTGTTCTGTTTTGCCACGTTCAAACAGTGGAGGCAGCTCCACCGTGGACTTACGATGCGAGCCGTACTTTCAAAGTAGAATTATCGAGCGGGGCTCCCACGGGTGAAGCCAGCATTCGGGAACACTGCGTTGTCTGGCATCTGCAGAAGCGGAAATATTATTTGCTTGCCGATGTGGTTCCCCTGAAAAGTCATTACCATCCCAATACCTACGAAACTGAAATCCATCTTTGGTCTGGCCCGGATTTGGCAAACTGGCAATATCATGGCATTGCCATTGAGAAGGGAGGGGCAGCAGCGGACTATGATTCACACGGAGTGGCAAGCCCAGCCGGTGCTGTTTTCCTGAACGGAAAAATTTATGTTCCATTCAGTGCGCGCCGAACTGGACAATTTACCCGACGAAGTATCGGCCTGGCCTGGTCGAGCAGGGATCCTGAACAAATCCCCTGGGTTAAAACGAAGGGCCCGATCAGCGATTTGGTCGGAGAGGATGACGATCCAGCTTTGATGACGGTTCCCGGCGACAACCGTTTACATCTGTATCATCGTCGTACCGGCCCGCAAGGTTATCGCATCGTCCACACATTTTCAGAGACGCCAGAGATTTCGGAATCCTGGCCTGCGGCCAAACCGGTCACCTCACGACCGGATTTCGTCAGAGCTCAGGAGTTGACGGGAGCTTTCCATGCCGGTGGTCAATGCCATCTGTTTGTGATTGAACATTTGAAAAAGGGGGGGATGGGAATCGCCCATCTGGTTTCAGAAAAGCCGGATACCCCATTTGCTGCCGTGAAGGGGGAGACACGTTATCTGTCCACGCAGGCGCAACCGTCGCAACTGGCCTACAGTGGTCACATTACGCCTGTCGTGCAGAGGGAAAAACTTGTTGCGTTTTTTTGGACTGTCCCACAAAAGGGCAGAAGATACGGTCTGAAAGGACATCCTTTGCTTCCAACGGGAAATTGAACAGAGTGTATCATGGGGAATTGGACAGGGCGCAACGTATTATTGATGTTGGAAAAAAGATTGCGCCTGCCGGGATAGATCAGGGGATTGGTTCAACGAGATGTTCATTTCACTTTTGAACGCTGGAATGCTGTTCGGCCTGCTGGCTGTGACGATTCCGATACTGGTGCATTTCCTGAACCGTCGCCGTTTCGATGTTGTTCAGTGGGGGGCGATGCGTTTTCTGGAATTGGGAGAACGGACGCGGCAACGCATCAAATTGAGTGACCTGCTTCTGCTTTTACTGCGGATGGCCATGGTGGCCCTGTTGGCGTTCATCTTTTCCAGACCATTTGTGCAAGGTAATACCTGGATCAGGAATCTGCATCCCGAACCGGTTGATCTGGTGATCATCATCGATGGCTCTTACAGCATGGGATGGACAGGAGAAAATATAACGCCCCATGCCAGGGCGATCCAGGCGACACACGAAATCCTGGATCAACTGACTTCGGTCGATCGGGTTGCGATTATCGATGCCCGGCAACGGCCTCACCTGCTCACTCCGGCTCCCCTGACAGATACGGCGACGGCTCGATTGGAACTGGAGAAGATCGAGCGACCGGACGGCCCGGCGAATCTGATCTCCGCGTTCAGTCGCGCCTGTCAAATCCTGACCCAATCGTACAGTACCCGCCGTGATATCGTTGTTTTGACCGACAAACAGAAACTTTCCTGGAAACTGGCTGATAAAGAACTTTGGAGCGAAATGCTGCAGATTCGTAAGGCGGCTGCAGTCCCCATCAATATTTCAGCCATCGATGTCGGGAACCAGCAGATGCAACAGGCGGACAACTTTCTGGTTGATCAGCTACAGCCTTCGCGTGAATTGCTCGTCGTCAATTCCCCCGTTACTGTTACTTCCCGTGTGAAATATACCGGCCAGGCAGAAGAAGCCGACTGCGAGGTTTTCTGGTCGGTGGATGGTCAGCGGCTTTCACGGGAGACGGAAACGGTTCGCCTCAGAAATGGTGAGCAGGCTGTGGTGAGGTTTACCACCCGATTCCCGGAAGCCGGTTCGCATATCATTACGGCGTCGGTCAAAACAGACAGTCTGCAAGGTGACGATCAATCGAAAGTCAGCTTGCAGGTGCTCGAGAGCATCCCGGTAGCAATTGTAACGAAAGCGAAGCCAGCCCAGCCGAACCAGAGTTCCGATCACGCAGCCGATTATTTTCTGAAACTTGCCTTTGGCGATCCGGACAGGGAAAAAGTCTGGGTTGATTCAACCCTGTTCAATTATGACGAAATAGTCGATCAGGATTTGAGCCAGTTGCGCGTCCTGTTTCTGATTGCAACAGATGAATTGGCGCGAAAAAACGGAGAGCAACAGACTCTTTTCTGGTCAAAACTTACTGATTTTCTTTACGGCGGAGGAACGGTCGTTTTCATTCCTGACGGTCATATCGGGCAAAGCGATTTGCAGAACATTGTTTCGCAATGGAAAGAACGGCAGCAACCGGTGTTTCCTGCCTCGTACGAATCTTTGGTGACGACGGAAGAACGGAATCTGGAAGAAAAGATCGATCTCAGCACCTTTTCAGCCGAGTGGCTACAGCGTTTCCGGGAGTCGAAAACCACGGATCTTGCCGACACTCACCTTGGTGAATATTGGAAACTCGATATTCCCGAGGCCCCAAAAGGGAAATCGGCCAAAACCCAAAACGATGCCGAAACGGCGCTTTCTTCGGTAACCGTTGATGCCCGGTTGCAATCTGGTGCTCCCCTGTTTGTCAGGCGTTACGCAGGACGTGGACAGATATTGGTCAGTGCGATCTCGTTCGATGGTGTCGGAAACGATTTGATCAGGCAACGCGCTTTTGTTCCCTTTCTGCATGAACTGGCTATGGGCCTGTCTGCGACCGCTTCGAGTAGAAATGTCGAACTGAATCATGCACTTGTACTGCGTTCGTTGCCCTGCCAGCCGTTGAAAATCAAGGTGACGGGGCCGGGTGAGACCGTCTATTACGCACAGCGAACCGGTAACAGAAACCGCATCCAGTGGATTCTGCAACCGCCACGGCTTTCAGGTATTTACACTTTTCACCCCGGCTGCATGGTCACTGACGAATCGAAGCGGCAGGTTCCTCTGGAGATACCATTCAGTGTTTACGCACCGAGAAGCGAATCGGATTTGGATCGGTTGAGTGAAGCGGATCTGGAAAGCCTGCGAAAATCGTATCAGATCAACTGGCAACGGAACTCGGAAGAGATGCTTGCTTCGATAGCGGATGCGGGTAGCGGAATGGAAATCTGGCCTGTTCTGCTATTCCTGTTCACGGCAATGATGGTCGTCGAATTATTGATGACCAAAAATCTGGTTCAGGGAGGGCACCACCAAATGGATATCGAACAGCCCGGTCCGTTTCCCGCCTCGGAGTAAGCGGCAAAACGAGCGGTCACGAAACAGGCTCACGCGGAAACAACCTGTTTCTTGTCGAAGATCACCTCGATCAACGTTGTAACGCCGCGCTTCGATTTGGGGTTGTAACCTTTGCGAAACTGCACTCGCCAGGTAATTTTCCCGTCCATTTTGTTATAAGCCTCTTCGGAAGAAGGGAGATAGATCTCCAGTGCCTCTCCGGGAGACAGAACGGGATCGTCCTTCACGCCGGCGAAATCCCAATCTCCGACCATCTCCAGATTGTATAGCAAACTTGTTTTGTCGAGATCTCCTTTGCTGCCAGCAGGACACAAAAACTGATTGGAACGCATATATTCGGGGCGCTTGGGATCGACAATTCGCATGAGCATCAGCTTGCGGTCCAGCGGGGCAAACTTCTGATCTTTGGAAACATTCTCAAATTTCAGCCAGAGTTTCATCACCGGTTTACTGGCCACTCTGGTTTTGTTCGAAGTCCGGGAATAGTGGGTAAATTTGAGCGGTTCGTAAACCACTCTAGTCGGCGTGACCCGGACATTGCCGAATCGGCGAGATTCCCCAAGTTTCAACGTATGGCCGGGAGGAAGTTTGGCCGCTTCTGGAACAAGACGGTAAGCGATTTCATCATCCTTCATCGGCGGTTTCAGATCGGGCAGGCTTTCCAGATCGTGTTCTTTGGCCTGGAACGATTGCATGATCAGGATGGCGCAAATCAATGTGATCGCACTGGCATAGCTGAGAACGATAATGAATAACCGCCTTGAAACAACCGGCCCCTGTACCGGACTGGAAGCGGTACGTGTTGCAGCGGGAGAGGCAGTATCAGTCGCCATTGTTGATTGCTCCCTGGGCGATTCTTTCTGCTCGGACTTTTTCAAAGTATCTTCCGAGTCGGAAATGGTCGCGTTTTCTTCGGAGGCAGTGGGGACAGTTTCCCGGTCTGCCGCATCTGTATCCATTTCTGTTGAATCACGCTGCTGTTCCACAGGTTGTTCTTCACTGTCGAGGGAAGCAGTTTCTTCCGATGAAGATGAGCTGGTTTCGGTTTCTTTGTCGATGGGGGCTTGCCCCTCCGCTTCAGCATCACCTTCTGCCTCTGTCGGTTCTGTTCCCTGCTCCGTTTTGGTCTGTTCTTCAGAAAAATTGAAAAGGCTCTCGGATTTCGAAGCGGCATCCTCGGATGATTCCAAGGCAGCCGCAAACCGCGTGCTGCTATCATAGCGGTCTTCCAGCGTTTCCGCCTCGTCCATCCAGGCCGGTTGAGATTCCGGTCGAGATTCCGACTGTTGTTCTGGAGCTGTTTCCGACCCGGGAATCGAATCGTTTTTGTCCCCCGAATCTTTTTTATCCAGAATGGTGGAGTCTGATGAGCTTTTCATCTCGTCCAAAAAACTGAAATCCGGTTTCTCTTCTTCCGACATTTCATCTCACTCCACTTAAGCCCGACAGAGCGACTCTCTCTAAATGCGATTAACCGCAAAGAGGGGTAACATGTTGTTCGTAATTTGCAAAAGGCGCAGGCCCGTGTGTCTCAACCGGGCACCCCACATCAACAGGACGCATCGATATGCACTGGAGGCATTGTATTCATTGGTGAACGTCCTGTGTAGACTGAACAGGTTCACAAAACAGGGATGCCCAATTGTAGCCGCCCCAACCCTCCGAATAACAGGGCACGCCATTTTCTGGACAAAACGGCATTGCTCCGAGAACAGGAACATCGGTTCGGCTGATCAGGTCTTCTATATTGAAACATACCGAGTCATCACTTTGCAAACGAGTTTGATTAAGCAGAACGGCTGCGACAGACAATCCGCGTTGTCTGGCGACTTCAATGGTCAACAGTGTGTGGTTGATTGTTCCCAAGCCGGCATCGGCAATAACCAATAGAGGATACCCGGTTTGTGCGGCGAAATCGGCAACAAGATAATTTTCCGAGAGGGGCGAAAGCAAACCGCCCACCCCTTCGATCAGGAGATACTCAACACGTTCGAGCCACCATTTCCAGCCCCCGAGAAGAAGCGATTCATCAACGGTTCGGGATTCCATTTTCGCTGCCCGATCCGGAGCCAAGGGCCATTCGAAAGTTTGCGGACAGATTCGCTCTTTCGATTCACGTCTCTGCAAAGCCTGATGGAGAAGTTCAATATCTTCCCATTGCCTCTTCCCGGATGAATCGGTTGCTGAACCGGAGCAGGCAGGTTTGTACGCCCCGATCGATTTCCCCTGCTGGAGCATCTCCCGAATAATCTGGCACGAAACGAATGTTTTGCCGACATCGGTATCGGTGCCAGTAATAAAAAGCCCTTTGGCCGCCATATTCGTCCTGCCGTCCGGGGTGCGTGAACCAGTCGGTTGCTGGTTCGAATCAAGTGCCAGTATCACCGGGTGATTCCGGTGCCGATGTATCTGCCGGTTTTTGTTGCTCGACCTGTTTCGCGGGAGGATGGGCGTGCGGCGTGTTCGCGGCGACAAGAACAACTCCGATAACCACGGCGACCATCCCTACCCAAAGCAACGGGCTCGTTTTTGTGATATCTTTCAGTTCAATCGCAGAGACAATCGCGGTGACAGTGACCGCCCCTCCAAAAACAATCGGCATCACAAACAGGGGTTTTCCCCCGCTGAGCATGGCTGAAGTCAGGCTGAAAGCACCAAAAGCACCCAGGGTACCGGCCAGAAACCCCCACGTCATGGCTGGACTTTGGGAGCCTGAAAAAGAGAAACTGTCTCCTTTGATTGTCATACCGGTGACACCCCCCAGGCATGCCCAAACGAGATACGCGATGCCGATAAAGACATAGGGCTTGAACGCACTCCATTCACCTGTTGAACTGCGGGCGTGCTGGAGCGTCGGGCCATAGAGCCCCCAACAGAGCGCAGTACCACACGCAAAAAGGATGGGAATCAACATTTTCATAGGTAGGCTTTCAAAAGAAGTAGGGTCGGTCGTCGGGCAATTGAGCAGGATTCTCAAAACAACCCACTTTGTATAACAAGATCGGAGTTGTTTTTTCAAACGAGAAGGGACAAATTCGAGTGAATGGACAGTGATCTCTCTATTGGTAATGCAAAAAGTCCCTGCTCAATCGGCATGACTGAACAGGGACCGGTTTGCCCGCTACTGTTTCGCGAAGTCCTTATGCTTCCACTTTTTCTGAATCCGGAACGAACGTTGTCGTCGGTTCTGCAACTTTGCGATACCCCATATCCTTGAGAACTTCGAGGACCTCACTCCAGGTGGGAAATTGGCGACCGGAGCGTCGCTTGTAGTTGTCCATCGCCTTCATGAACTCGATTTCATCTCCGGAGTAGTCCCGTTCACACGTGGTGGGATCGATCTGTTTGCGGCGTTCCACCTTTCTGCGCTCGACGGGTTGATGGTTCTCCTTGTCCGTCCCCAGGCGTTCACCGCCATCCACTCTTTTTCGTGTCGTCGCCCGCCGAGCTTTTCTTCGGCGATCAACCACCAGTTCTTCGCATATTTCCATCTTTTGCAACTTCCTTCCACCTCTATGTGGCCCAAGAAAACAATCTGCTGCCGGGTTGAACATCTTTTATCCCAACCGACAACGCACCAACTGAACTGTGCCACATATTCACAGGATCGGCAAAAAAAGTTGACCCTATCGATCAGCGAAAACAGAAAGCAGACATCATCAGTTCCGGTTATGCCACTTATCCGGATACACCGGCCCGGTTATCCGCAAGACTCGATTTCCAGTTCGCATGGTTTGTCCTGCTCGGCCTGTTTGACCAGTGTTGCCATTTCCCACGCGGTCACATAATGGTAGCGGATATGCGGATTTTCCCGGGAGTAATCGGCCAGTTGCTGATGGAACCGCTGCATTTGCCCACCGAGCAGCATGTCGATGTTCCCTTTTTTGCAGCCATGCGTATGCAGTTTGATGAACTTCCAGTTCGGTTTGCCCTGAACGTGCACATTGGCTTTGAGCCAAAGTTTCAGACGATCGATTGTGGGAGGACGGGTTCCGTGAAGATCACCATTTTCAATACGGGGAAACACTCCCCATTTGGGCGGCGACCAACTCGGAACAAGTGGCCCCTGGATCATGAGCAGGCTTTCGGCGGGGGGCGTCTTCCCGATGATGGCAGGCTTTCCGGTATCGTGGCTTTTCGGTTTTCCCGGATGATTCGTCGCGTAGTAGATGCTGTTGATGGTCGATGTCTGCGTGTTCGATGGCGCAGAAGGCATGGTGAAGTCGGCGTAACAGCCGGTTTCCCGCAATATCGTGATTTCTTCGTTCACGCCACAGCAGTAGCCATCCGGGCGGGAATTGCAAAGTGCCCAGTTGCCATGAATGAATCCATAAACAACGTTGTTGGTAATTGGATCGAGCCGCAGTAATCCGTGTCGATGATAGAGCGTATCACGAAACTCCACCAATTTTTCACGAAGCTGTTCTGCGGTATCACTTTCATGATGCAAATGGACATCGACATCGCCAAAACCTGCCTGGCACAATTCTTTCAGGCGATCAAGATATTCAGGTTCATATTCATCCTGCGGAAAAAAGAAGGTGTGCTGGGGAACCTGCCCCTTGCAATCATGAAACTGGCCAAACAATTTCGGATACTCGCTCACCCAGCGATCCACCAGTGAGAGCCCAATCTCTTTCGCTGCCCCGCCCCGTCCCGGTTCGTAGTGATCGCAGATCGCGATAAACAGTTCGATCGGCTCATCGGGCCGATTCGGTTCAGCTATCCGATTGGCGGGAAAGTAATAACTCCCGATCCACATATCGATATGGCGATGTCTCAGCGCCAGCCAGTACCCGAGTATCCCGAGCAGCAGCAATCCTGAAAAAATAATAGGTATGAGCATCATAGGAACAAAAATGCAGAATCCGTTGTGCGGACAAAGAACAGGGAATTGGAACAGGAAATTGACAGGATCAACATTTGACGGTATCTACAAAGAACCAGATGGTGGCCCTCAACACGACTGTTTCGCCACAATCAAATCATAATCGAATCACAATCAAAGAGGTTTGGGGGAAGTTCGCAAGCCACGCGAACAAACGGCACCCGTGCCCTATCGAAAGCCCTTATGTAACGGGAGTTTTTTCCGATTTGCTGGTTCTTTCGATTTCCCCCTTTTCATTCGTTGAAGAAGCCGTTATTTCGTCCAGCAGACTGGCAAGTTGCTCGGCTCGGTTTCTGCGCTGGTGTAATTTCGGTGACCAGTCCCCCACATCGAGAGACTTCCCTTCCCGATACCGTTTTAGCTGATTTCCCATCACTGTGGCAATATCTTCCGGCGAGGCGGGATTACAGGGGAGCGCATAGGGGCAGCCAGCAGTTAATTGCCACATGTCGCCGGGCGGCGAAATCAACAAAAACGGTTTCTCGGCGGCGATATACTCGAAGATTTTCCCGTTCACCACCCGTTCGGCTCCCGGGAGATTCGAATTCAACAGCAACGGGCAGTCCGAGGTCTGCATC
>JALWSL010000580.1:977-3763 GCA_027080405.1 Planctomycetaceae bacterium | reverse complement strand
CTGACAGGTCACCAGGCGTTTTATCATCGACCCAACCTGCGACATCGATTTTCGGAGCGACACTACCAACAGCCAACCCGCCGCGTGAAGGCCCGGTTCTCAAAATGCCTTCTCCGTTGTCAACATTGTTTTGCACAAACAGGTAAAAAGTCGCAGTCAACAGCACGACCAGCACGAATACCGCCGTAAAGCTACCGGCCGAGGAAGTTTTTTTTTCAGATTCGGGGGGAGGAGCAGACATATTCCAGGATTACTTTCGCATGAAAATCATAAGATGCTGCCGGGGCAGTTTTTCAATTGTTTCAACGTGCTTCAAAGAAAAAGCAGGCTGAGTCATCTCCTTGACAGACTGTTTTTCGGACATTTTGTGAAGCAGTTTGATCGGAACGCGCGGATCTTCCATACGGTATTCCACCAACGCGATTCTTCCGCCCGGCTTGAGGGCCCGGGAGATGTTCAGAACCATTTCATAGGGAAATTCAAATTCGTGATAGACATCGACCATCAGAACGAGATCGACGCTATTCGGTTCGAGCTTGGGGCTATCGGCCTCTCCCAGGTGCAATTCAACATTCTTGATACCGGTTCTGGAAAGCCTGTTCTGTAACCGAACCAGCATCTCCTTCTGAATATCAACGGCGATCACCTTTCCGCCCGGTGCCACCAACGGCGCCATCTGCAGGGTGAGAACTCCGGAACCCGCCCCGATATCTGCCACGATCATTCCGGGTTTGAGATCAAGAAGCTTTATCAACAGGGATAACTTCTCTTCTTTTTCCCTCTCGGGACGTTCAAGCCAGATAGCCGCCGGGTGCCCCATAACATGAGCAATTTCCCGTCCCATATAAAACTTGCCGATACCATTGCGGTCATGTTCTGCCCGAAATTCATACCGACTGTTTTCGGCCCGGCCACTTTTCGATTCCGTTTTTTCCCCGGTTTTCGATTCAGCAAACGACGGCTGATGAATACCGACAAATCCCAAACAGAAGGCAGAACAGAGCAACAGAAAAAGAAGTCTCGTGCGCTGCGTTCTTTTCCGGTTTTCCATCACAACAGTTCCCTGCCCTTTTTAAGTGAGATTGATTGTTACAGGTACGACGCAGAGACGATCGGGGTCTGATCGATACGCCTTCCACAGGACCAAATTCCGTTCGTGCCATCGTGCAGCCTGTTCATACCGTCTTGCAACCAGGCGTCTGTGCTGCACTGTACCGTACAGCAATGGCTGGAAATAGTCCAGATTATTCGCGATGAAATCGCTTTCCCTTTAATTCGAATCTGGGAAGCGTTTCCGGTTCAACGGCTACAATTTCCGCGTGAAAGTTGAGGCGATCCCGAATAGTTTTACCAATCTTCGCCAACAAAGCGGAGACAGCGTCACGATCTTGGAGTTCTGCGTTCGGTTCGATTTCTATCACCAGGTGCTGCATCGAATGTTTCTCGCGAACAGTCATACGGAATTCAGCCACTTCGGTAAAGTCACGCAGCACCGCTTCGACGCTGGAAGGAAAAACATTGTTGCCGCGAATGGTAAACATGTCATCGGCTCGTCCCAGTATTCCCCCATCCAGACGCAACAACTGGCGACCACATTTATTTGGTGATGTGGCAGCCCGAACAATATCCCCGGTGCGAAAACGGATCACCGGCATCCCGTGCCGTCCCAGATTCGTAATCACCAACTCACCCTGCTCACCCGGATCGACCGGCTTGAATGTTTCTGGATCGACAATTTCCGCAATACATTCGGTTTCCAGAATCAACAGACTGGCAGGATCCTCAATCGACTCGATCCCCAAAGAACCGATATCTGTCATCCCCCAGTGATCAAAAACTCTCGCCCCCCATGCCGTTTCAATCCGTTCCCGGATCGAAGGGATACTTCCTCCCGGTTCACCAGCGACAAGAATGGCGCGAACAGACGAATTGGCCAAATCAATCCCTTCTCGCTGGGCAATCTCTGCCAGTCGAAGCGCATAAGTGGGGGTACAGCAAATAAATGTGACCCGATGTTCCAAAATCACCTGTAAGCGAACTTCACTGCTCATTCCCCCTGCAGCAATGCTGAGATTGTCGAACTGTAAAGCTCCTTCAAACCCCGCCCAGAATCCGATAAATGGCCCGAACGAGAAAGGGAAACAGAGGCGATCCTGTCTGGTCAGACCGACAATGCGAAAAATTTGTGCCCAGCACCTTTTGAACCATCTCCAACTGGCTGGCGTATCGAGCCAACGCATCGGGCGACCCGTTGTCCCCGATGTTTGATGGAGACGGGAATAGTGGATGAGTGGGTAGGTTAAATTTGTCCCATAGGGTGGATGTTCATTTTGGTCGGTAACCAATTCCTGCTTGGTAACAGGTTCGATCTGGCGGAAATCTTCCCAGGTTGAAATTCGATCAACCGAAAGATTCTGCTGCTGGAACCGCTTTGTCCAAAAACGGTTTTTCCCGTCAATTTCGCTTAACAGTCGTTTCAGGAGCCTCCACTGACGTTCCCGAATCGCTTGCTTGTCCAGTAGTTCAGGCAATTTTTGATGAATCATAAAACCCATTCTGTTTCTTTCGGATTTCGGAACGTCCCGTTTACTCAGCTCGATAGAACGAGTCGCGTAGAGCGAGTTGCCATGTTATCAAACTTGCAGTTGAAGAAAAACTCTTTGATTTCAGGAGTTGATTATCATAGTCTGAATGGCCGGGCCGATTTTATCAGTTGTAGCTGTTGTCGCGATTGGTTGAGTTCTGGAAGCGGATGCCCTGCCAGATTGTTGAAAATTCTCTTCTTT
>JALWSL010000580.1:0-967 GCA_027080405.1 Planctomycetaceae bacterium | reverse complement strand
CGAAACATTCTTCCCGCATCTCCCTGTTTCTAAAGCTAGATTGAAGTGCAGACTTCCCGGTTTCCTGACGGATTGGTGCGGAATCAGTCCTTTTTAGCTCGGATTGTCTGAAGTTCGCGGTTCAAACAGGTGCAGAGAAACAGTTTCAAACGGAGAAAACGGTTCGATGGCAAAATTCCTGGTTACGGGGGGGGCTGGTTTCATCGGTTCACACATTGTCACCCAGTTGGTCGAAAACGGCGAGCAGGTGCGCGTGTTGGATAACCTTTCGACTGGGCAGCAGGAGAATCTGTCCCATCTTGCCGGTAAGTTCGAGTTCCTGCACGGCGATGTACGGGATCCCGAGGCTGTCGCTCGGGCTGTTGCGGGAACGGAAGTTGTCTTTCACCAGGCTGCATTGGCTTCGGTTCCCTTGAGTATCGAAAAACCTGCGGAAGTTCACGATGTCTGTGCCACCGGAACGCTGAATGTTCTGGATGCCGCCCGTCGATCGGGTGTCCGGCGCGTTGTCTACGCGGCTTCAAGCAGTGCCTATGGCGATCGCCCGGAGATGCCCAAACGGGAAAACCATGTCCCGCAAACCCTCTCCCCCTATGCGGCTGCGAAGCTGGCCGGGGAATTATACTGCGAATCCTTTTCACATTGTTACGATCTGGAAACAGTTCGCCTGCGTTACTTCAACGTGTTCGGCCCGAGACAGGATCCGAAGAGTCCCTATTCAGCCGTCATACCGATTTTTGTTACCGCTCTGCTGGAAGGGAGACGCCCTGTATTCTTCGGAGATGGCGAACAATCTCGAGATTTCGTGTACGTCGGTAACGTTGTCCAGGCGAACCTGCTGGCTGCCGAATCTCCCCTCGCACCGGGAAATGTCTATAATGTAGCAACGGGTCAACGCATCAGTGTCGCAGAGATGCTGAAACAGATCTGCGAAATCCTGGGGAAGCCCTACGATCCGGAAATCGCC
>JALWSL010000579.1 GCA_027080405.1 Planctomycetaceae bacterium | reverse complement strand
AATTATAACAACCCGTTGGCGCGAACACATGCAACTTCTACGAGATACATTGGAACGGTACCTAATTCTCTGGCTATGTGGCAGTGCAGCGTTGTCGTTGTACTGGGGGCAAAATTTTCCCCAGGCGATGGACTACTTTATTCTCTGGAAAGCCTGGACATTAACCCCAGGGATCATGCTGGCGATGTTCTGCATCGGATTCCTGCTCCCGAAAGACGAATTGGCCCAGGTGTTGAAAAACTGGCGGACCGTTCTGTTTGGAACACTCACCCAGTACCTGACGATGCCTGTCTTGGCGTATCTCATTGCGAATCTGTTTCATTTCGAGGGAGCAATCTATGCGGGTACCATTCTGGTCGGAACGGTACCCGGTGCGATGGCATCAAATGTTTTGACACTGACTGCCCGTGGAAATGTCAGTTATTCGATCTGTTTAACTACACTGGCCACATTGCTTTCCCCCTTGATGGTTCCCTTGGGATTGTATTTGTTGCTCGGGGTTTCCAAAGGGCCAGATCCTGTCGCTGTCTTTGTGAACCTGTTACAAAGCGTCGTTTTACCCGTTATTCTGGGGTTTGCAATAAAAGTTCTTTTTGCGCAGAACAGGAACGGATTGCTGCTCCTGGCGGCGATTATTGCCAATCTTGCCATTTTGTGGATCATTGTTGTGGCAATCGGACTGAATGCGATTCGTCTTGAGAAAGTTACTTTTGTTCTGCTGGTCGCACTCATCCTGCTGAATATTTCCGGCTATATGGCAGGCTGGCTTTCCGCCGGCCTGATCCGGCTTGATAAACAAAGCCGCAAAGCCCTGACATTGGAAATTGGAATGCAGAACGCCGGGGTCGGAACCGTACTGGCTCTTCATTTTTTCAAAGACTCTGCCACGGCCATCCCCACGGCTGTCTACACTTTTGGTTGCATGTTTACAGGAACTGTGCTCGCTACTTACTGGTTCCGGAAAGAACAGAAACGAACTCTCTGAAGTAGTGATCATGAAAGCACTTCCTGAATCACGTTGCCGAAAATATCCGTCAGACGATACTGTCTGCCCTGGTATTTGAAGGTGAGTCGCTCGTGATCCATCCCCAACAAATGCATGATGGTGGCATTCAAATCGTGTGTATCAACACGGTTTTCAACTGGTGCGTAGCCGAGTTCATCCGTCTTGCCGTGTACATGCCCCCCTTTGACTCCGCCTCCCGCCATCCAGAGTGCGAAACCCTCTTTATGGTGATCCCGGCCCACTGTCATAACTTTATCCATTCCATTTGTCCCTTGAGCCATTGGGGTGCGCCCAAATTCGGAGGACCAGACCACAAGCGTTTCATCCAACAAGCCGCGTTGTTTCAAATCCTTCAGGAGGGCGGCGATCGGTCTGTCGACTTGTCCACATTTCTCGGGCAGGGATTTGAAAACCCCTCTATGCATATCCCAGCCGGAATCAAACAACTGGACGAACCGGACACCGCGTTCCACAAGTCTACGGGCCAGCAGACAGTTGTTGGCAAAACTCGGTTTCCCGGGGAGAGTACCGTACAGTTCATGCGTCTGTTTGGTCTCGCTTTCGATGTCCATCAATTCAGGAACAGATGTCTGCATCCGGTAGGCCATTTCGTACTGATTGATGCGTGTTTCTATTTCCGGATCGGAAACATCGGCATACTCGACCTGATTGAGCCGATTGACGGAATCGATTATCCGTCGCCTGCTTTCAACTGAAACTCCTTTTGGATTGGAAAGGAATAGCACAGGATCTCCCTGAGAACGGAATTCAACCCCCTGATATACTGAGGGAATAAACCCGCTGCCCCACGCACTGCTGCCTGCTCCGGCAACGTTGCCAGTGATCAATACGACAAAGCCGGGCAGATTCTGATTTTCCGACCCAAGCCCATAGGTAGCCCAGGAACCGATACTGGGTCGCCCGAATCGACCAAAACCGGTCAGAAGATGCAGTTGGGCAGGTGCATGATTGAACTGTTCGGTCGTAACAGTTTTAATCACGCACATTTCATCGGCGACTTCCTGCAAGTTTGGCAACAAGTTGGATATTTCGATTCCTGACTGACCACATTCTTTGTATTCATATCGGGGATCTTTCGGTGTTCCCAACAAGGTAGGCTGTTTGCGGATGAACGCCAATTTTTTGCCGACAAAAAATTCGTCAGGGCAAAGCTCACCATTCCGTTTTTGTAATTCCGGCTTGAAATCGAATAAATCAAGATGCGATGGGGCACCAACCAGGTGGATATAAATAACAGACTTCGCTCGGGCAGGGAAATGAGGTTTTCTGACCGCCAGCGGATTCCCCTTTCCAACAGCTGCACAATCCTGTTGAAAGAGTGTTGACAGCGCACAGGCTCCCAGACCATATCCCGATTTTTGCAGAAGATATCTGCGAGTCATTTGCAAACAGGTGAGCATATCGGAATCTCGCATGAAACATCTCCCAGAGATCAAACAGGCAGGCCATGCAATCGCAGTTCTTGCGGCTTGTCTATTCTCATTCCCATTTATTGAGTTATCGTTTCGTCCAAATTGAGCAACGCATTCGAAATGGCAAACCAGACGGCTGTTCCCTGTGGAGCCTCTATTTTCATAGGGAAACCGGGAAGCACGAGCTTTGCTCTTTCTTTAACCAGTTGGGGATTTTTTCTGATTGCCGCACGTTCCCGCTCCAGTAGATCAAGAAGAATATCGATTTCATCAGTTTTAGGTTCCCGGGAAAGACAGAGGCGGAAACCGTAAATGATCCGCCCCCGGTCGGTTTGATCCCGCGACTCGCTCAACATGCGAATCGCCAGCCCCACCGCCATTTCCGAATAGGCCGGGTCATTCAGCAATGTCAATGCCTGCAATGGCGTATTCGTTTTAGACCGATTTACCACACAGGCTGTTCGATCCGGCGCATCGAAACTGACAAGTGATGGATACGGGGCATCCCGCTTCCAGATGATGTAAACTCCCCGACGGAACCGATCCTCATTTTGAGCGGTTATCCATTTGGGCTGATTTCTTCCGATAGAACGCCATATGCCCCCCGGCTGATAGGGCATCACGGGAGGGCCTCCCATTTTGTCGGAAAGTAATCCGCTGATTGCAAGCGCGTTATCACGAATCAGTTCGGCAGTAAGCCGAAAACGAGGACCTCGAGAGTACCATTTATTTTCTGGATCCTTTCTGGATTCATTTGTGAATTGTGAAGACTGTCGATACGTCTGGGAGAGGACGATCGTTTTAATAATCTTTTTCATCGACCATCCGTTCGCCCTCAATTCACTGGCCAGCCAGTCGAGCAATTCCGGATGTGTGGGCAGCTCTCCCTGTGAGCCAAAATCCTCCTGGGTTCTCTCAATCCCCCTGCCGAACAGCTCGGCCCACCAACGATTGACTGTCACACGTGTCAGCAACGGGTTGTGGTCGGAAACGAGCCAGTTTGCCAGTCCCAGACGATTCGGAGGATATTGGTCGTTACCCGTGTCAAACAGAGCAGGCACCCCCGGGGTGACTTTTTCAAGCGGCGAGAGGTAATTCCCACGGCTGAGAATGTGTGTCTCGCGCGGTTTCTCCATCTCGACCATTACCAGTGTTGTAAACGGCTCTGTTTTCTTGAGCTTCTTCTGAATTTCTGCAATTTTATTGTTCAATTCGACCAGCTTGCGATTCTGTTTTTGATGGAACTCTCGCAGTTTTTTTTCTTCCTCTTTGGTTCGTTCCCTCTTTCCTGCCAATTTGCTGATTTCGTCAGGAATAACAGGTATTTCAGCAT
>JALWSL010000578.1 GCA_027080405.1 Planctomycetaceae bacterium | reverse complement strand
GCGGGGACCGGAACCGTCCTGGCATTCATGACGGCTGCCCCTGCCCTTTCCCCGGCGTCCGTTTTACTTTCGATCAAACTGCTGGGATGGGAACTGGCGGGCTGGCAGATTGGATGTGTCGCAGTCGGATCATTTCTTCTGGGTTTGATTGCCAATCGCCTATTTCATTCTTTTCGCCCAACCGGCAATGCTGAGCCGATTATCGAACAGGAAAGTGAGCTGGTCCCGCTCGAACTGGCCCCCGCATTGGAATCGACATCGACCATCGAGGCATCGGCTTCGATGGATTGCTGCTCTCGATCTGCGACAACTCTCGTCGCAAGTCCCGAAGTTGCTGCATCAAGTTGCTGCAGCGGGAAAACGGAAGTTTCCGCGGTTTCCAGTTGCTGTTCGGGAGTGGGGAGTGAAAGCGGTCAGCAATCGCCACGGGGTCTGTTTGGTTCGATCCGGGAAATTATTCGCTGGGTCTTTTTCGAATTTGGCCCTTCCGTCAGCCTGGATATGCTAATCGGTTTGATCTTCGCTGCGACCGTTTTGACGGTTGTTCCGCAGAATGTCATCGTTCTTCTGACAGGAAGTAAAACATTCTGGTCCCTGTTGTTGGTGATTCTGGTTGCGCTTCCCGTCTACACGTGCAGCATGGCGGCGATTCCCGTCGTTTTCAGTTTCCTGGCAGCGGGGATGAGTCCGGGCGCAGCCATTGCCTTTTTGATTGGAGGCCCGGCGACCAATTTCGGAGAGATGAACGCGATCCGACATCAGATGAGCTGGAAAATCGCAGTCTACTATTTTGCGGCGTTGCTGTTTGTGGCGGTAGCATCGGGAGCGATGGTTGACCATTTTATTCCATCATTCACGATGCAAGCGGGAAGTGGAACTCAAGGACACGACCACGGTCATGGCGGTATCACGATTGTGGAAACGCTTGGCAGTTTGCTTCTGTTCTTCATGATGTCGATCGAGGTCAAACGACGAATCGTCCAATTATGGCAACGGTGAGTGATGGCGGTGGTGTGCGATACCGGCGGTAAGTCGAACACCTTTTCCGTTCCGCTTTTCGCAAATTCTGGAGAACATCAGAGCCAAGCCCGACTTACCGCGTTGGAGGAACCAGTGGCGGCACGAAAGAGGCTCCACTGTTCTGACGAATCTTCTTGGGGGGAGCCGGAACTTTCTTGGGAGCTGGAACCTTTTTGGGAGCTGGCTTTTGGGGAGCAGGCTTTTTTTGTGTCGAAGAAGCCGGCTTCTTTCCATCCTTGGGGGAAGGAAGATTTATTTTCTGTCCGGCTTTGGCTTCTTCCTTCTGATTCCACACCGCAGGTAGATCCGATTCGTAAATGTCCCCCTCGTACATGTAACCGGGCTCATCCCCGGAACCGCAAGCGGTGCAATGGGGAAACTGGTATCTTCCCGAATCTGTGCAAGTAGATGGAACCGCACAACTCGCAGGAGCAGTGCAGTCGGGAACATCAAGACAAACTTCGGGAGTGGCGCAGGTTGGAGTGGGTGCGCAAACTTCGGGGAGACTGCACGGTTCCGGAACGGTGCAAGAAACCGGGGAAGCACAACTCGGTGTTTCTTGGGCAACGGGAGCTGCGCATGTTGCAGGGGCGACGCATGAGGGCTCAGCGGGACAGCACTCGTCGATACATTTATGGACAGGACGCCTGTTGTGGTGATGCTTGCGAGCGGGCGAAAAGTAGGACGATGCATCTATGATCCGACGGGATTGAAACGGTTTTCGACTACGAAAACGATGGAACGGGCCATGAGCCGGAAAACAGTTTCTCACTTTGTCGAACAGGCTTTCCTCTGGTTGTCCGCACCCGCAACAGATTGAATCGCAACAGGGTTCAACCGGTTGAAACGCTGGCGCGACAGAGCATGGATCGCAATGTGGGGCTGGACACAACGTGCAGCATCCACAAAGCCAAAACAGACTCAACGAAACGAGAACCCGGCTTTTTATCGCCGAGGCAAAGAAGAATGTTGGAAGCATCTTCATGGGAAAGGGGCATCCTGGGGGAGGAATTTTCGGGGAGGGATTTTCAAGAGGCTCAGTACCCACTCGGGCTGAAAGAAGGAAGGCAGCCCGGGTAATCGGGAGGAGGGAAGACCGAACAGTCTCGTGTCCTGTATCGTCTGGCAATAGAGGCAAACTTGAGAAAATTTTCCGATTATTTCGTCCATGCGGATTAATTCGGTTGTGAGGATTCTCCTGAAAGAGAGTGAAGCAAGAATTACCGATTAAGGACCGACAGACTCCATCATCCCAACTGGTTCAGTCGATAAATGGAATGACCGCCCGGATGGAACGGCGAGGAATCTTCAACCTTAATTCGAAAGTTTGACGCCGGTTGTAACATGGAAGATGATGGACCACCAGGTGTCCCGGAATGGGTTGTGACTTATGGCGATATGATGTCGCTACTGCTGACATTTTTCATCATGCTTGTTTCTTTAAGCGAAGTAAAAGCGGATGAAAAATATCGAGCCATGATGGAGTCGATCCGTGCTTACCTGGGCTATCAGGGCGGGCCACTCTCTCCCCCGGGGCGGAACTTTCCGATGAATGCGGTCGCGAAATCGTTGGAAGAAATGAAGCTCGGCTCTGTTTTGAATGAGAAGGGAAAAGGTGGTGTGAAGCAGAAAGCACCGCCGGCAGACGACCTTCGGGTGACGCGACTACGTGAGGGAAAGAGCCAAATCTCGGGAGAAGCGATCTATTTTTCGAATGGGAAAGCGGAACTGAGCCCCGAGGCGATCGAATCGATAAAAAAGACGGCGAGAATAATCGCGGGAAAACCGCACAAGCTGGAAATCAGATCGTTCACTGACCCTTATGTTGAAGGTATTCCACAAACGCACACCGAGCGCATGAATCTGGCCTACGAACGCGCCGAGAAAGTGATGCAGGTGTTGCTTGATGAGCACCTGTTACGCAATCGAATGCGCATCGCGCTTTACTTCAGCAATCCTCAGGAAGAAAAGGAGCACGTGCGTCATCGAGGAAAAGATCGCGTGGAAATCACAACTCTCGATGAATATTCATCGACCTTCATGGGGAAAGAAGACGACTACCACTGAATCGACAGGTAGGAAGCGACCAACGACACCCTCGCGGTTCCTCCCAATAGCGCGTTTCAGTGTGTTTTGCAGTCGTTCATGTCAGAACAAGAAGACTCGGCGCAGACCCCACTATCCCTGGACGATATTTGACCTTCAGGCGGCTGCGGAAAGAGACGAACCGGAGAATGCCTGATCCAGTTCCTCGAGCAGTTCCAGTACCTTGACCGAAACTTCTTCCACCTTCATGATTTCCTGGACGGCTGCTTCGAACTGGCCCGAATTATAAAGCCTGACTGCGTTGATGCCGTGTTCGTGAACAAGCTGATGAGGCCCGACCAATGCGGCAAAGGCGGGATGTTGGCCGATGGGCGTATCGATCTGGCCATCGTACCATTTCCCTAGTCGGCAGTTGTGGTGATCTGCCAATTCGTCCGGTTTAAGAGACTGCCTTCCCACCAGCATTTCCGCCAGCCGTTTTTTCCAAATGACATGATCAGCCTTGGCCAGTTTGATCACCTTGCCGGGCAGATCCATCTGGCTGAATTGGGCAAGAGCATCATTGATATGCTTTTCGAAATTGGCGACAGAATCGAGCGAGTTTTCGAGAATTTCCGAGTTCCTGGCAATTGTTGTCGAAACTTCGTGGACGCCCGAAGAAACTTCCGTCGCAGCCTGATTATGTTCCTGCAGGTTTTCGGAGATGATGAAGATATCTTCGAGAACCTGCGAGATGGAATCTTCCAGTTTGCTCATATTGCCGGTCACTGAATCAATCGCTTCACGTCCATTGACAACGGATGTTGATGTTTGCGAAAAAGAGTCCTGAATAAGAGCCATTTCCTGCCGCCAGTCTTTGACAACCGCTTCGATCGATTTGGTCGTTTCGGTCGATTTGTGCGCCAGAGACTTGATCTCACTGGCCACAACAGTAAACCCCTTCCCGGCATCTCCCGCCCGTGAGGCTTCAATGGTTGCGTTGAGCGCCAGTAAATTCGTCTGGGAAGCAATGCTTTCGATCATGTTCGCCATGTTGACAATTTCCAGAGAAAACGTCTCCAGCTTTTTCATTCGTTCGCTGAGCGAATCGAAAGAATCGCTGATCTCCTGAATTCGCTGGCTTGCCTGCTCCGTCGCGTTCGTTCCCTCGTGCAGGTCGCTTTGAGACTGTTTCGATTTTTCCGCAATCTGTTCCGCCCGCTGTCCAATTCCGTGAGCGGTCGTGCACATCTGCTCGGACGCTGCGGCGATAAGCTGTCCTTTTCTCTCAAGTTCTTTGGAGTCCTTCAGCAGGTTGACATACTTCACGACCGATTCAGCCGTATTGATCGCCATCATGACGATGCGGTCGAGATCAACCAGATATTTACTTTGCAGCAACAGACCGAAATGTTGAATCTCCTGCTCATGAACGGTCGCATCAGATGAGCTGGTGTTGAATTTTCCTTCCGCATACGCTGTCAGGATATCCTGAAGCCTGGCGTCACAGTTGATTTCGTTTGATTTGGCGGAATCTGACATCTGTTCTCTCGCATCGAAGTTGGGAAGTGACCGAAGACCATCCGGAAAGCCGTCTTATAAGGGAAAATCCCAAATTATGAAAAGGGCAATTTTCGTTTTATACTTCCCCCTCCCCCCGCCGTCCAGCAGTGTCAAAACAGGGGGACTGCGGAAAGCAGGGAGGGCGAGGCGGGCAGGAGTTCCGTTTGGCGAGCGTTTTCGAACAGGCGGAGTGGCTTCAATGCGTAGCCTGGCTTTTCAATTTTTCCACCAGCTGTTTCTTTTTGAGAAAATGCGGAGCTGGTATCGGTTCGGCATCGTGGAAGATCGGCATCGCCTGTGTCACTTTGCAATCGGTTTCCGCAAGGTTGATAATGCTCGAATCATCCTGTTCTATTTCGTTCCCCTGATTATCCTGGACAAGTTGGACAATCGGTTCTGCAAACAGGTCGCCGTTGGCTCGAAGCACTCTCGCCATGCTGCCGCTGGATAGCATGACCAGACTTCCCACAGGAAACAGCGACTGGGCCCGCAACAACGCCCGCAGGACAACCGGATCCAGTATCCCGTTTTTCGTATAACGAAACAGTTGAATGGTCGCCTCGTACGGAGAAAGAGCTTTCCGATAAGCCGTTTGTGTTGTCAGTTCGACATAGCAGTGGGCGACATGCAGGATTCTGGCAAACAGGTGGATATTGCTCCCCACCCGACCGCGTGGATATCCTTTTCCATTCATCTGTTCGTGAACCTGGTACGAAACAAGCGGGACAAGTGTCGGTAGCCCTGTCATTTTTTCAAGCAAACTAACCGAATAGAGCACATGCTTTTGCAATTCGAGATGTTCCAGCTTTCCGAGTGGCTTGTCAGGATTGCGGATATGTTCGGGGACTTTCAGCATGCCCCAATCGTGAAGCAATCCGGTGACTCCTACGCGGCAGACGTTCTCATCGTTCAGTCCCATTTCGACGGCAATGCTCATCCCCAATATGGCCATCCGCTGACAATGTTTTGCCAACGAGTCATCGATTTTCAGATTCAGTGAGAGCGCGTTCATACAGTCGAAATCTTCGCATAACCCCTCCAGAAAACTGAATGTCGCTTCACGGAAAATCTCTCCATCCGGTTTTTGGGCACCGTCCGCCAAATTCATCAATTGCGATAGCAGTTCGCCCTGTTGCTGGTTCTTTTCGCTCAATTCCGCCTGCTTGTCGGGGGCATATCCTTCATTGCCATGATCGACAATGGCCTCCTGAACGGCTTCCCCCTGATTGGAAACGAATTGCAGACCGTTTTCGACTGCGTCACGAAACTGTTTGCTAATGCCCTGTGTATGGTGCTGTTTCCGGCTGGATTTTTGCAACTTCCCGATCGCCCGTGTGGTCGTCATGATCTCGGCGTCATCGTTGTGCAATCGGACCTTCGTCACTTTCCTTTCACGAAGGATGCGACGGAAATTGGGAGTGATGATTGAACCCTCCGCCAGAAGCAGAATTCCCGAGCGATCGTAAACGGGGAACTTGATCGGTCTGCCGAGGATGAGCGATTCGATATCGACCAGGACAAAATTGTCCTCCTGCGAACCTGAGTTGACAGAACCCGGGTTGGCAGAAGCGAGGGGCATCGAACCATCCTGGTCATTTTTCGACGGATTTTGAACCTGTTCAATCATCGTGCGGTTACCTGTTGAGAGAGGGGGGAATCTCGAAACTCCCTCAATTCTATGTTGCAAAAAAGCAACAGGCGGCCGGCCGATGTGGAACAACGCCGCAAAACAGGTGATTTAATCGATATAACCGGATAACCGGCCGATTCGGGCAGTTGACGCCGCAGAGCCCATTCCTACAACCACAGACGGATGCGTACGAAGTCGATGGCATCGCCGAACAGGACATAGCCGAGCCGTTTTTTTCCGCAGTTTATTTTTGCTTTCACTTCTGCGCCGATACGCAGTTCGGAGAGCTGATCTTCGTCGACATCAGCCAGTACACGCACCACATTCCCCAGTTCCTGATCAAGGGAAGTGCGAGTTGCGATCGAACTCAGTTGGGCCGAGTAGGTCGTTTCCGGATCGGTTGCCAGAACGTATTCCACCTCTACCTTTTTGGGCCTGATTCTCTCCTGTTCTTCCAGCAGCAGGCCCAGTCTTTTTTCCTTGACATTGAGTTCGAGGTGCCATTCGTTTTTCGGATCCATCACTTCCATGAGAACCTCCCCCCGCTTGACCGGACGGTTTTTCAAAAGCTGTTCAATCTGGAAGGTCGCCACGACACCGTCGATGGGGGCGTGCACTTTCAGTTTTTCGACGCGCTCTGCCAGGATCTCTTTCTGTTCTTCCAGCGAGGAGATTTCTATTTTCGTTTCTGCAATCTTTCCCTGCAGGCGAACCGCTTCTTCGATGCGGTTCTGTTGGGAAGCGACTTCCATTTCGGCCTGTTGGGCTTTGACCAGCAACTTCTTTTCGTCGATCTCGCTCTGGATTCTCAGATATTCGGTTTGCAACTGCGGATTTTTCAACTGAACCAGCAGTTGTCCCGCTTTTACTTCCTGGCCGCCAGTAACGAAAATCTGTTGGACTTCCGCATCCTGCATCGCGAAGACATCACGTTGCACAACAGGCATGAGTCGTCCATCGCCATTGGCCCGGTAATCAACCTTGATGAATATCAAGGAGAGGATCGCAGCGAGAATCACTCCGGCAACGGCCAGGGTTTTCGCGAGAAGTTTGCCTCGCAGGGCACGAAACATTTTTCCGATTCCCCGCCACAGGGGAAGCAGAAAGATTTTTTCATGCTCCTCCGCGTTCCACATCGCCGTTGCAACATGATCTGAAATCAGTTCACAGGCCGCACGGCGTTCGGGATCCCACTGTTTGGAAGAAAGAAGTTCAACCACCATTGCGCCCACCAGATGATCCGCGGCCGGTTTTTCATGCGGTTTGTCTTCTGCCTTGTGTTCCCGGTTTTTGTAAAGCAGTGGATAGATCGCCAGCATCCGTGTGTTGGATTCTTCAAGATAGTCGGCCAGCTGTTTTTCTACCTGAGGGGCCAATTCATCCAGGTTGCCTTCGTAAATGAATGGTTTGCCGGTTGTGTAGACGGTCTGGATGAGTTTGTTGAGCTTGCGCATCAGATTGGATTTGCGGTTGACCTTGTCCTGTCCGCTGACAGCCAGGATGCGCGTTTTGTGTCCCCATTTCTGGGCAATGGTTGCGCGATCAACCGAAAGAATTTCCCGTCCGTCGTTGGCTGCACAGGCGGCGACCTGTTCAGTTTCCAGCCCGTTATGCAAATCGAGCAGGAAACGGTCCATCGATTCCCAGAACTCTTTTGTATCAACCGATATCGGTGGGGCCATTCGTCCGGAAATGTGCAACGAGGCAAGACCGGCCAGATGCTCACTAAACTGTAGCAGTCCCTGTTGGGCTTCCTGGCTGATCTGCTCCGGGAAGAAGAGTTGCAACACGGCCACGCAGGACTTGTTTTCGAAGATCGGCGAGAAAACGAGCAGATGGCTGGTGGCTCGTGCTTCTGCGTTTTTGCTGTCAGGGCCCACGACAACAGACTGTGAATTCTGCACAATTTCGCCGAGCAGTTTCAGGTTTTTCTGCGTACGTTGCTGATCCGCAATCGTGCCGGTTGATTGCAGATTCACTTCCGAGTGCAATTCGACCTGTCCATCTGCAACGCCCCAGATGGCTCCAGCCGGGGCCTGCGAACCCTGTACAACCAGTCCCAGAAACTGCTGGAAGAATTCCTGACGGGGCATCTTCTGCTTCGCCAAATGTTCAACAGCCTGAATGCATTCCGAAATTTTTTGCGATGGTGATTGACTCATTTCCCAATTCGTTTCCCACTGATCAGGCCTTGCCTGACGAAATTGTTGGCTCCATAATTTTCCGGATACCCGGTGAATGAATTGAAATCAGGCAGAACCTGAGTGCTGCCTCGACGGTTTACAGGCGGAAATGGAAAGTCTGCCTAATGTATCTCCAGAACCAGCCGCCCAGCGAACGTCTATCGACAATGAACCGTGCCCGTCCGCGCAACCCGGTTCGCATCAGATCGGTATCTTCAGTCAATTTCACCGTTGCCTGATACGCCAGATCTGCCAGTTTTTCCCGGCCCTGCTGATCTGTCACGGTTGAGAGGTCGCCTCCGCTTTTATTGGAAAGCTGCCGGGGGGCATAATCGGTCTGGCGTTCGGCGATTTTTGTGATCACTGCTTCGAATTTCCGATCCGGCAGATGATAGCAGCGCAGTAGCACTGGCGTTCCCACCTGCAATTCGTTACGGTCGTCCTGCGAAATCAGCAGGACCGCCTGAACGTGTTCATCGGGGGCGATACTCAACAGATGCGTCGAAGGTTCGATAAACGCATGCTCGTTTCGCTGCTCGAAGATGGTGCCATACCAGGTGTTCAGACTCGGCTTCTGTGCGACAGAGACAGTCGGTTCCTGCACCGCCTCCGCCTCGACAACTCGCCCGCTCACCGGAGCTTTGATAATCAGATGCTCCAACTGTTCGTCGATCAGACGCATCTGTCCCTGAATGGTTTCAACCCGCTGATTGGCAATCGTTATTTCATCGGGATTGTTTAGCGCCAGCGAAGTCCTTTGTTGCACCTGGGCGAGTTTCAACTGTTCGGTCAAACGCAATTTTTCGTCTTCCAGTTCTTCATTACGCAACACGACCAGAACATCTCCCCGGGCGACCCGATCTCCCGGCTGGCAGGCGACTTTTTCGAGATGACCGGAGGTGATGGAATAGACGTGCTGTACGTTGTGCGGCTCGATCAGAAAGCTGGAATGAATCCACCACGGGACGGGAATGGCGAGAACGGCCGCGAACAGGCCCACCGCAACAACGGCTGTCATTGTCGTTTTGAATTTACTCATCGGTTCGTTCCTGGGCATTGAAAAAATCTGATAGAGCGAGCGTCCCAATCCGTAGATCATGGTTCCAAGCGAGGCGGCCGTCAAAGTCACCGCCAGGGATTGCAGGCCGTAAGGCTTCATCCATTGATAGAGAAAAAAGGCGATGCTGAAAACCAGAACCCATTTATAAATCCATGAAGCGATGGCATACAAGATAAACCAGAATTTGTTCCGATCCGGGGCAAAGGGATCATCCGGAATATGAATGCCGAAACAGGTCCAGGCGAACGCCTTCATCAGCGCCTTGTCCGCTTTCTGTTTCAGATTGGGGATTTCCAGGTAATCGCTGAGCATGTAATAGCCATCGAAACGGATCAGCGGATTCAGGTTGAAGATGACCGTTGAAATCGTTGTCACAAAAAAAAGATTCAGGCAGAGATGATTGAACAATCCCGGATTGGAAAACCACCAGGCGAATACCGCGAGAGAGGAAAGCAGCACTTCAATATACGCCCCGGCCCCTCCAATGATGATTCGGTGCCATTTGTTTTTCATCATCCAGGCATCGGAAACGTCGCAGTACAATGTCGGGCTGAAAACGAGCAGCATCATTCCGATTTTGTGACACTCCCCTCCGAAGTGTTTACAGGTCAATCCGTGACCGAATTCGTGAATCACCTTGGCCATCGCAATCACGATCCACATATACATCAAGTTGGGCCAGCCGAAAAACTGCTGGAATTCCGGCAGTCTGCTTCGGAATTCATCGAATTGAATGGAGATCAACAGTAGCGCGGCAATCGAAATGAAAACCGTCATCGCGACCGCCCAGCGGGTAAACATCCAGCGGAAGAAGGGATAGATCGCGTCGAGAATCTGTTCGGGATCGAAGCCGGGCAGTTTGAGAAACAGGAAGTTTTTCAAAACCTGTATCACTTCCCTGTTACGGTTCTTCTTTTGAAGATCGAGCAACGGGCGGCCCTGCCCCTGCCGTTTCGTGTAGAGCAGATTTTTTTCGTGCAAATCCGCCAACAGTCGCTGCACGTCAGAAATTTTTACCGGGATGGACGGATTTTCAATCTGCAACCGCTCGTGTATCCGATCCAGCGTGCCCGGTTCTTTCAGGCATTCCAGAACACAGAACTGTTCCTTCGTCAGACGATAATAACGCAACGCCACCGGGTCTTTGACAATCCAATAGCCGGTGCCCAGATAGCCGATCCGCTTGATGGATAAATCAGGCCGGGTGCGCAAAGGGAGTTCGCGTTCGCCCACCGCTCGGAAATCTGCCTGAATAACCGCCATGTCGCCCTATCCCAAACACCTCTATCGGGCTGTTTTCGAAGCCCCGGGCTGTCCCGTTTCTCTCAGCTGATTCGGGAAACAGGTCTAACCGATCCCAACCGGTATCATAACGGAACCACAGGCCACATTCTTACAATTGTTGGCAGCAGAGATCGAGAAAACCGGAACTCAAACACCGAATGCAGGCAATCGGAATAACCAGAAAAAAGAAGGTCGCGAATTTCCGGATTATATCGGTTGTGCACGTTTCCATGCTGTGAGTTTCAAGGCCCGCCACGTTGAAGAAGCAGGCAGCGGTCTTCACCATTCAAATCCTTGATGCTTTCATGCAGCGACCACTTTCCGGAATTTTTTGCCAATTCCAGACAGGGAGAGATTTGAGCCGGGTCCATTTCCAGCAGGCACCAACCTTCCGGCTTGATGTAACGGGGGCCCCGTTCCAGAATAACGCGGATGAGATCGAGTCCATCCTCTCCCCCGTCAAGTGCGGCATGCGGCTCGTAATCGCGCACGTCGGTATCAAGTTCCGGAATTTCGCTCGTACAGAGATAGGGGGGATTGCTGATGAGCAGATCGTACTTCTGTGAATCTGTCTCGGGAGGATCGCCAAGCGGTTCAAACAGATCGCCTTGCAACACCTTGACGGAATGTGATACATCGTGCCTGTTGACATTTTCCACCGCTGTCTGATACGCGAGTGAATGCAGTTCAACAGTTGTGATCTCCGCGTCGGGGCGTTGAACCGCCAGCGAGACCGAAATACAGCCACTGCCTGCGCACAGTTCCAGAATGCGGGGCGAACGGATCGGCTTCAGTTTTTCAATCGCTTCCAGAACGAGCGTTTCGGTTTCAGGGCGTGGAATGAATACTCCGGGTTCCAATCGGAAATCGAGACTGAAAAATTCCCGATGACCAACCAGATAAGCAACCGGCTCTCCGTTGGCTCGGCGTTGAACCAATGTTCGCATGGTTGAACGAACCGGCTCATCGACGGGAGCGTTGTAATCGGTGTAAAGTTCGATCCGTTGACAGCCTCTTGCGTGAGCCAGTAGCACTTCACTTTCCAGGCGGGGAGATTCGCAATTCCGTTGCTGGAGATACTCGGTCGTCCAGTTCAAAATTTTCTGAACAGTCCAGACCTGCTCTGTTTTTTCCGCTTCCTGATTTCCTGAAGGAGTTTTTTCCATATCTGTTTCATTAGCCGGGCGGTCTGCTTTGGCTCGGTATTCAATGCCCCGGCATTTAATCGATCCGTTTCAGTCGTTCCTGCCGATCGAATTCGAGCAACGAGCTGATCAATTCCGTCAAATTTCCCTGCATGATCTGGTCGAGCTTATGCAGTGTCAGGCCGATACGATGATCGGTCACGCGTCCTTGCGGGAAATTGTAGGTGCGGATGCGCGAACTGCGGTCTCCGGTGCCGATCAGTGTCCGCCGGTGTTCGGCCCGTTCGTCCGCCTGCTTCTGCTGCTGGGCTTCAAGAATGCGGCTGCGCAAGACCCGCATGGCTCGTGCCTTGTTTTTGTGCTGGCTCTTTTCGTCCTGACAGGTAACGACCGTGTTGGTGGGCAGGTGCGTGATCCGGATAGCCGATTCGGTTTTATTGACCTTCTGTCCTCCCGGGCCGGAAGCGCGGTAGGTATCGATCTGCAAATCTTCATCGCGGATTTCGATTTCGACTTCATCAGCTTCAGGAAGCACGGCGACAGTTGCCGCACTGGTATGAATGCGGCCCTGTGTTTCGGTTTCGGGCACACGTTGAACGCGGTGTCCTCCGCTTTCGAATTGCAGTTCGTGGAAGGCACCTTCGCCGGAGACAGAAAAAATGACTTCCTTGATTCCACCCATTTCCGTCGGCTGGTAATCGAGAACCTCCTTTTTCCATTTCCGAATGTCGATGTAACGGGAATACATCTCGTAAAGATCAAGAGCAAACAGCGCGGCTTCATCTCCGCCGGTTCCTGCGCGAATTTCCATAATCAAGCCGCCACGGGTGATGGAATCGCCGGAGGTCGCCAAATCCTCCAACTCGACGCTCATTTCTTCCATCCGAGCCTTGAGGCTATTGAGTTCCTGCTGGGTGTACTCTCTTTCTTCTTCGCTCAGTTGCTCCTCGAGCATCAGCTCGGCAGCTTCGATATCCTCAACCAGTGCATGATATTCCGCTACGGAGGCCGCAATTTTTTTTAGCCCGCCGTACTCTTTCTGGAGCGTCAGCATCAATTTCTGATTGGCGAGCACTTCCGGATCGGCCAACTGCTTTTCCAGCTCGAGAAATCTTTGATACTTCGTTTCCAGGCTCGGAAACATGACAGCTCACCTTATGAAAAGGATAAAACAAGAAGCAAAAAAAATCCCCAAGTCTCCACAATCAGTGAATACTCAGGGTGTAACCTGTACCGGGTGAATTCTTTGGGTGAATCCCTTGGCCCGCACAACCCCACCACAGGGGGCTACTCTTTTTCGGCTGCCTTCTTCTTTCCTTTGCCCCAGTTGTATTTCTTCTGGAACTTTTCCACGCGTCCTGCAGTATCGACGTACTTCATCTGCCCGGTATAAAACGGGTGGGAATAGGAGCTGATGTCAACCTTGACCAATGGGTACTCGTTCCCGTCTTCCCAAACGATTGTTTCCTTGGATCCCATTGTGGAATTGGTAAGGAACTTCACATCCGCCCCGGCATCCATAAAAACGACGGGGTGATAATCGGGATGGATATCTTTTTTCATGGCCTCGAAACCTGTACCTTTAACGCCTGAAATCAACATGTTTCACTGAATGCACAAACAGTACTGTCCTGGTGCTGTGCGAGAAGAATGAGGCAGTCTAATCAAGCAGAACGCCGTTGGCAAGTCTTTTCACGTTTTCAGGAAATTTGGCAGTATCTTCTTCCAATTGGTCGGATCATGAATGGTCGGGAAGTTAATGTGAACGGGTCAGGCTGTTTCTCGCTTTCAAGGCCATCTCGATCGCCTGTTTCGATGTTTGCGCAATCGCTGTCAGATGTCCCATTTTCCGTGCAGGGCGCGGTTCCTGTTTACCGTACAGATGCAAACGGACGCCAGGGAACTTCAGGGCATTTTCCCAGTGTGGAGTGCCGTTTTGCCAAAGGTCTCCCAGAAGATTGACCATCGCGGCTGGCTGGAACGGTGCCATTTCTCCCAGAGGCAAGTTGCAGATCGC
The DNA here is from genome assembly GCA_027080405.1 of Planctomycetaceae bacterium. Lineage (GTDB taxonomy): Bacteria > Planctomycetota > Planctomycetia > Planctomycetales > Planctomycetaceae > Rubinisphaera. The sequence continues at coordinate 508 of JALWSL010000578.1, read as the reverse complement.
TCGTACCTGCTGCTCAAATTGACTGCAGGGAGAGGCGTCGATCGTCAGATGACCGGAATTATGCGGACGTGGGGCGACTTCGTTGATCAGCAGTTCATCCTCTTTTGTGACGAACAGTTCGACGCACATCACGCCGACGGCATCAAGGGCATCCAGAGCGCCTCGTGTGATTTCAAACGCCCTGTTTTCCAGCGATTGCATATGCGGTTCGGGACAAACGGAAAGATCGAGAATGTGGTTGCGATGTTCATTACGAATCGGCCCGCAACAGACGATCTCTCCCTGAGGATTTCGGGCGGCGATAACAGAAGCCTCCGAAACAAACGGGATTTTCTTTTCGTAAATCGACTCGACATTGCCCAACTCGTCCCAGTAGAAAATCGCCTGATCGAGAGAATCGATTGAGCGCTGACCTTTGCCATCGTATCCCCAACGGGCCGTCTTTAAGACCGCGGAACTACCCAACTCTTCCACAGCCAACGTCAAGTCTCCAATACTGTTGATGGAA
>JALWSL010000577.1:2565-3789 GCA_027080405.1 Planctomycetaceae bacterium | reverse complement strand
GTTCTATTCTTGGTTGTTCTGTTTCTCTGTCAAACAAATGGGAACCCGAAACCGCTTTCCGGGTCTTGTTTGTGTGTAAACCTCATGGAGAAGTTCCGAACGGTCTTCGCCGGGATCAGGCTGAACCTTCTCCGAACCCCTCGCATTCTCCGACCATAATAACGCCGGATTGGTTCGCAATAGTTCATGAAAAAATGGAAAATTATCGATATTTCCCAAAAATTTCGTTTTTTCGTCTCTTCAGCCCCCGGAATTGGTGTTGAATGATCGGGGAACGATTCCAGATTTGTAATTTCATATTGCGTATTATTCAGCGATTTTCACTTGAGAAACGCCGCGAAACAGGGCAGATCAATTATCCCCCGTGTCCTGCGGCACGATGCCAGCACGGCGATTGCTGCTCTCCCTGTTTTTTCTGACCGAAGATGAAGCAGTCTTGACGCACTCTCTCTATATGCTCCATATTACGGATCAGTAAATGGCCCAAAGATCGTTATTATGTCAGAAATCAGATTGAAAAAGGCGACATTCTCCAAATCGGACTTTTCCTTAACCAGAGAATTGGTTTACACTTCTGGCTGTCTTTGGTGAACATCTCTCTGCTCTTTCCGCTGTTCTTCCTGACCGGGCTGGTTGTTGTGGGAAGACAGGCTAAGAGTGAGCTTATTATACCGGCAGGTTCCTGCGCAAAATGTTATCGTACATGCTTGGCTTCTTCAATAAACGGGATCCGTGGGGCAACGCCTATTCGGTTTGGGTGTTGGCCCTGTTGTTGTTTGCTGCTCCGTTTTTGGTCACGGCGTTAAAGCAAATCGAAATGCAGAACGACGTGGAGACCTGGCTGCCCGAAAAAGATCCGCAGGCTGTTTTGCTCCGCTGGTACCGGGACAGTTTTCCGACAAAAGACAAGCTTTTTGTTACCTGGGACGACAGCAGTGTCGATGACCCGAGAATCGAGTTGCTGGCCGCCAAGCTGGAAGGTTATATCGATGACAAAGGGGTTTTCCGTCGGGGAAGTTCCTATATCGAAGAGGTGTTGACCCCGCGTGAAGCCCTGAATCAGATGGCAGCACACAATATTGAAATGGACGAAGCCGTTTCAAGATTGAGTGGATTGCTGATTGGACATGGGGCACTGAAAGTTCGGCTCAGCGAGTTGGGGCAGGAAAAGCCGGGACAAATTCAGAAGGAAATTGTTGACCGGATTTCCCGGCAGTTGCAACT
>JALWSL010000577.1:0-2555 GCA_027080405.1 Planctomycetaceae bacterium | reverse complement strand
ACTCAAGGTTTCCGTACGGCCGGCGGCGACAGTCTGGGAGCCACCTGTCGAGTTCGAGAAGTTTGCTGAAATCAAACAGCGATCTCCCGGCACAGGAACTGAAAATGGTGAGGATTCGGCCGGAGAGGATCTTTCCGAGCAGCAACAGTACCCCGCTTTGGAATATCCCCAGCACGATTTCCAATTGACCTGGCACGGCATCTTTCCTGATAGTGAAACGGCGAAACAGGTTCAACAGATTCTTGCCTCGATCAAGTCCCGGCCCAGCAGTCAAAATCCCGATGGAAGGCCGTTGATCGAAGAAAGTTTCTTTTCGGCGGGAACGCCAGCTGCGTTAGTCGTTACGCTGACCGACAAGACGGGAAGATCAGGCTACATGGATGCCTTCAACGACATCCGCGATATCGCAAGAGAATGTTTTATTGAAGCCGATGCCCTGCATTTGGGCGGCCGTCCGGTTGGTGAAGCGACGTTGAATCAGGAAGTCGCCAAGGCTTCCTTCGATCCGACCGCACCGTGGTATTTCCGCTCGTTGATGGGGCTGTCCGCTCTGGTCAGTTTTCTGTTGGCCTTTGTGATGCTGCGATCTTTTCGGCTCGGGTTGTTGGTGTTGACGGTTGCGATGTACGCCACCCTGTTGACGATCGCACTGATACCAATGACCGGCTCGACGATGAATATGGTTCTGATCGTGATGCCGACTCTGCTTTCGGTACTCTCTCTTTCAGGAGCAATCCACCTGGCCAGTTACTGGAGGCATGCGGCTCATGAGGATATGAAAAATTCGATCGTCAATGCGATTCGCGTTGCCGCACAACCCTGTTTCCTGGCCAGCGCAACCACCGCGATTGGCTTGGCCTCGTTGATGACCAGTCCGCTAAACCCTGTCAAGGATTTCGGCTTTTTTGCTGCGATCGGGTCTGGCATCTCGCTGCTGTTTGTGCTGATGGTACTTCCATCGTTGATGCAAATCTGGCCGGGCAAGCCACCCAAAGAGCATGAAGTGGATGGCAGGCACTGGAAGAAACTGGCTCGCGGGTTGATCCGCTTTTCCACTCCCGTTTCGTTTGCCTGTTTGGGCTTGCTCGTTTTCGGTCTGTACGGTCTGCAATTCTTCCGTGGCGAAACAAAGGTGATCCGGTACTTCCCGGAAGATTCCCGAATTCTTTCGGACTACTGGTTTATTGAAGATCATGTGATCGGAATCAGTACGGTTGATACGATCGTCCGTTTCGATGAAGAAGCACAGAGCAGTACGAAATTCCTGGAACGAATGGAGATCGTTCGGAAAATAACGGAAAAAATCAGGAATCATCACGAAATCACAGGGGCTGTCTCGTTGGCCGATTTCCAGAAAGTGACGGAAAAGCCGGTCAAAAAAGAGGGAGAAAGAGGCTTTACACGTAAAAGCATCCTGTACAACAAAAGAAGCAATATTTTGCAAAGGCGCATCACCGAAGGTGAATTCAAGGAAGCGAACGCTCTGTTCACCATCGCGAAACAGGATGTACCGAATCCGGTTGACGGCGGTTCCAATCTGAGCAATCAGGGAGACGAGCTTTGGAGAATTTCGGCTCAGGCTTACGTGATGGCTGATAACGACTATGGTCTGCTGATGGATCAGTTGAACGGGATTTCCCAATCCGTTCTAAAGTTTCACCCCGGTGCCGATCATATCGTTACGGGAATGGTTCCCGTCTTTTTGAGAACACAAAAAGCACTGCTGGAAAGTCTGGTCAGGAGTTTCGGACTGGCTTTCGTTGTTATTGCCTTCGTTATGATGCTCCTGCTGAAAAATCCGATTGCCGGATTGATCGCCATGCTGCCGAACCTGTTGCCGATCGGCTTTGTATTTGGTCTGATCTCCTTCAGCGGACAACGCACCGATATCGGTACCATGATTACCGCTTCAGTTGCCCTGGGAATTGCCGTCGATGGAACATTGCATCTGTTGACCTGGTATCGCGAGGGGATAAAAATGGGAAAAACGAAAGAAGAAGCCATCGAACTGGCGCTCGGGCATTGCGCCCCCGCAATGTGGCAGACCAGTGCTATCGTCGCGATCGGGCTTCTCGTTCTTGCTCCCGCGACACTGTTGATGATCAGCCGATTCGGCATCCTGATGGCAGCCCTGGTTACTACCGCGTTGTTGGCAGATATCATCTTCCTGCCCGCCCTGTTGGCAGGGCCGCTTGGCAACTTGATCAGAAAGACCGTCAAGGTGGAATCGACTGCCGAGATGTCCGAGTCTCAATTGGAGGAGAAAATTCTGGAAGATTTGGCATTGGATATCGATCAAAATGGGGACGGAGATTCACAGCGACAATCTTCGATGCCCGCTCCTCATCTGGCGGTCGTCCAATCGCCCCGGTCCAGTTCCGTAGACTCCAAATAACGAAAAATCATCGGAACGAATAATCCTCATCGACTCTCCAAAGTTGCCCATTTAGTCAATCATGATGCGTCTCGAATGGCGCTCCTCAATTTGTCCAGCGGGTTTCCGGTTTCTTCGGTGAGAAAACCCGTTATTGACCAAAATCCCCCTGTTTTGATAG
>JALWSL010000576.1:2112-3794 GCA_027080405.1 Planctomycetaceae bacterium | reverse complement strand
GGGCTCCAGGAGGAGCCGGATGCCGGCATCGGCCAGGGCGCGGGCGGCGAAGGCGAGATTGTCCACCAGCACCGCCTCGAGGCGGGCGGTGTCGGCGTCCGGCGGCGCGATGCCGGCGAGGCAGTTGAGCTGCCGGCATCCCAGGGTCCGGGCGTAGGCGATCGCCTTCTCGACCCCGCTGCGGAACTCCTCGACCCGGTCGGGCAGGCAGGCGACGCCGCGTTCGCCGGCCTCCCAGTCGCCCGCGGGCAGGTTGAACAGCACCTGTTCGAGGCCGTTCTCCTCGAGCCGGGCGGCCAGGATCTCCGCCGGATAGGCGTAGGGGAACAGGTACTCGACACCGCGGAAACCGTCGGTGGCGGCGGCCGCGAACCGGTCGAGGAAGTCCCGCTCCCCGTATAGCATGCTGAGATTGGCGCAGAAACGCGGCATCCGTTTCCTCCCTCCGTTCCCTTCAGGCGTCCTCGAGCGCGAGATCGAGGGTGGGCTCGTATTCGGTGATGCGGTCGATCTCGGGACCCATGGCGATGTTGGTCACCTTCTCGGTGATCACCTCCACCACCACCGCCATCGGTGTAGTGGGGCAGGCATTGGAGTTTGATGGAGTGAACGATGAAGTCATCGTGCCGTTTTTTGATGTCGGAATTCCAGTTGAGTACGAATTGACCCGTTCTCTGCGAACGGTATCGAAAGAATCCCGCCTGACGGTTGGCATTCTGGCTACCGATGCCCGCGTGATGGGCGGGTTCGACTCCGCCACATTCCGTTCGTTGCCTGAATGGCAAATCATCAAGGAACTGAAAAAACAGTACAAACTGGAAAGTGTCTCCCCCGATACACCGATCGAATCGGGAAAATACGATGTGCTGATCGCCGTGCTTCCTTCTTCTCTGACACAACCACAACTTGACAACTTTGTCGCCTACGTGGAAGAAGGAAACCCGACTCTCATCTTTGATGATCCGATGCCCGTGTTCGGTGGAGGACGGGGCATGCAACTGGCCCCCCGGCAACCGAAACCACGACAAGGGGGCATGATGGGACAGGCCCCGCCACAACAAAAAGGGGATGATGGCAAGTTGACATCACTGTTGAATGTTTTGGAAGTAGCCTGGGATAATGGCCAGGTCGTCTTCGATAAGGATAACCCCCATCCCCGTTTTTCCGAAGCGGTTCGTCCGGAACTGGTATTCATCAGTTCGAAAAAAGGGGTAAGAGAAGCATTCAGCAGCAAAAGCGAAATCACGAATGGACTCCAGGAAATGTTGCTCTTTTTCCCGGGAACGGTTGTTCCCCGCGAAAAAAGTGGAGTCGATTTCCTTCCTCTATTGAGAACCGGAGCGAGCAACTCCGGCCTGCTCAGATGGGAAGACCTGGTAACCAGCGATCCGTTGTTTGGCTTGACGCTGAATCCGAACCCGAGACGGATCAGCGACGAATATGCCCATGTTATTGCAGCTCAGATTAAATCGAAGTCGTCAGGTAGCGATAAAAAAGATGCGAACGCCCCGAAAGTGAATGCCATTTTTGTCGCCGATGTCGATGTTGTTTCCGATGATATTTTCAATATTGCCAAATCCCAGTCGTTTGATTTGAAAATCGACAACATCACATTCGTCCTGAATTGTGTTGACTCGCTGGCCGGTGAGGAAGATTTTATCTCTCTGCGCAAACGGAGAGAC
>JALWSL010000576.1:0-2102 GCA_027080405.1 Planctomycetaceae bacterium | reverse complement strand
CGGAGAGACGACGCCCGGACTTTGAAACGGGTCGAAGACCTGACAGCCGTTTCGGTAAAAAGAAGAAGTGATGCAATCGCAAAAGCGAAAGAAAAGGCAGAGAAGGAACTGGAAAAATCAGAAAAGGAATACGACAAGGAATTGAAAAAGATCGAGGAAAATACCGAACTGGATGAGCGGACGAAAATTGCCCAGAGGCGTTCTCTTCAACAGGCAAGTGAACGGAAACTGAAAGCTTTTGAAGCAAAAATCAATCGTGAAACGGAGGATGAGATCCGTCAGATCAAAGCGGAATCGGAACGGGAAATTAGTGCAGTTAAAGGACAGTTCCGCTTCTGGGCGATCGTTCTGCCCCCCTTGCCTGCCATATTTCTGGGATTGATAATTGGTCTGATTCGAGCCACCCGGGAACGCAACTCGATTATCGATGAACGACTCGTGAAATAGACACCGAACCGTTCGTGACTGCGTTCCACTGATGTTGACCTGACAGCGTTTGACACGATTAACACAAACCCCGGTCAACACAAACACTGTGGCGAACCGTGTAAATTATCAAGTAGAACATTTTATCAAATTGAAGATTGAATACCCTCTTTGCAATTTGAGTGTTTTTGAGTGGATGGAAAACCATGAATAACATGACACGTACCCTGGCCTATGTTGTTGTCGCAGTTGTTATGGCCGCTCTTGCCATGTGGAAGGGGCTGCCCGCTCCGGAAATGAACGCCTCCGACTTTTCAGATACCGGGAAGGAATACTACCCCGATTTTGATAACCCGAACGAAGCAACCGGTATCCGCGTTGTCACGTTCGACGAAAAAACTTCCGAAATCAAACCATTCGAAGTCCAGTTCAAAAACGGACTCTGGAGAATTCCGTCACATTACGACTACCCGGTGGATGGCGAGGAGCAACTCGCCAAAACGGCCGCCTCTCTGGTTGGCGTCAAACGCGGTGCCGTCGCCGGAGAATCGGAACTCGACTTCAAACGGCTGGGCGTTGTCGATCCCCTGACCGAAGATGAAACGCTCAAGGAATTCAGTGGCGATCGTCTGACGCTGACCAAAGGAGAAACCGTTCTGGTTGATTTGATTATCGGCAAAGAGGTTCCGGGACACAGCGGTTTCTATTACGTCCGCAAACCGGGCGAAAAACTGACTTATGTGGCTGAACTCAATATCGATCTTTCAACGAAATTCAGTGACTGGATCGAACCCGATCTGTTAAAGCTCGACCAGAACAAACTGCGAAAAATCGATGTGCGGGATTATTCTGTCGATGAAAAACGGGGAGCGATATTAATCAGCGATTACTTCGAGCTGAAAAGAAATAGTCAATCCGATCCGTGGGTCATGGAAGTCTATGATCCGCAAACAAAGAAGGTAACGGAAACCATCACGACACTGAAAACCTCCGAACTGAACGAAATGATCAACTCTCTGGGTGATTTGAAAATCGCGGGAGTTCGTCCAAAGCCTTCGTTCCTCAGTAGCGATTTGAAGCTGAGCGGCGAGGTTAAACCGTCTCGCGAAGCCAGCCTGTTTTTGCAACAGCGGGGATTCTTTTTCGCGCAAAGTCCTGATCGCGGATCGTTGGAAATCTTCTCCAATCAGGGAGACCTCACAGCCACGACCGAAGAAGGAGTGGCGTACATTCTCCGTTTCGGGGCCGTTTTCACAGGCAATGAATTCGACATCGACGTTGGCTCGGCCAAACCGAACAAAGAGGACAAAGAAAAGACAGAACCGAAAGAGGACCAGAAGGAAAACAGCGACAACACGAACGACTCGGAAGGTAAAAAGGAAAGCCGGTATCTGTTCGTCTCCGTTCAGTTCGATCCCGACGCTTTGGGAGAACCGCCGGTAAAGCCGACGCCACCCGCCTCAAAAACTCCTGAAGCAAAAGCCACCCAGGCGAAGGCTCCAGAAGCAGGGAAGAAAACTGAAGCCGGCAAAAAACCGGCGGCAAAGGAGAAGGCAGAGGAAAAAGCGGAAGCCAAACCCGATGCGAAAAAAGAAGAGAAACAGAAGCAGGAAAACGCCTCTGACAAAAAGGAAGATGAAAAGCAGCAGACTGAAAAACCTGATCCTCAGAAGGAG
>JALWSL010000575.1 GCA_027080405.1 Planctomycetaceae bacterium | reverse complement strand
GGAGGCGCTTGTGTAATACTGGCTCGCTTTTTGTGGAGAATCCTTCGACCCCTGAGCCATGCTGAAATAGGTTTCCGCAATCCAGATCAGCGAAGTATAACTCTGCCCGCCCTTGCGTTTGGCCAGTTGTGAAAGAAACGATTCAAAACCGCTGCGAACTTTTTCAAGCCGATCCTGATCGCCCAGTTTTTTCAGCCGTTCCAGTTCCTTCTGCAGTTCACGTCCCAACTCGACATAAACAGCGGTCAGGGCGGCTCCTCCGGAAGCGCCAGCGATTTTCTCCAGCGATTCTCGCGTTTTTTCCGCTTTATCCAACTGCCTCGTCCCGATGTAAGCCCGCAACAAATACTGATACGCCAGGGAAGCAAAGGCGGTACTTTTGATATTGAAATCTTCCTTCGGCCTGTCGGCTTCATTTTTTACCGCGACAGCCTTGACGACCGAATGGGGGTCTTTTGTCAGCAGTTCGATCGCCTTGGCATCGTTACCTCGCATGATCTCTATTTGCGACAGGGAAACCTTTGCTTTAATCAACGCGGGGGGAGCCGGTTGGCTGGCCGGCGTTTTTTCCTCTGTTTTTGCAATCCCGGTCTGTAGATATGTCGCCGCCTGATCGCGCATTTTGCTCAGCTCTTCAGGAGTTTTGGTTGTTGAATCCTTGAACGCGATACTCAAATAGGCGGCCCACAATGCCTGTCCCGCTTCAAGCTGGGCTGTTGCATACTGCGCAGCCGTTTTGGGGATTTCCGCATACCACTTCGCCGCCTCTAGCGGTTTGTCTGACCGTCTGAGGATCCGCCCCATTTCCAGCCGGGCATCTGTTGCACGATCCGAATTCGGCCAGTTCGTTGCAATAAACTGGCTGATGTCAAGAATCATCTTCAGGTTTTTCTGTTTGTACTGCTCGGGAGCATCATTATAAGCCTGCGAGAACCCGGCCATTCCCAAATAGGCTGCATCGAGAGCGACAGTGGGGTCGGTCTTTTTCAGACGAATCGCCAGATATTTCCCGACCACGGCCGCATCGTAACTTTTCCGCTGCAGGTAAAAAATGTAAGCCAGTTTGTAACGGGCCGAATTAATCTGCTTGGCAGGTGATTTGTCATCCGCCAAAGAAAGTGCCAGGCGGTAAAGTCTTTCGGTCTCGCTCAACTGTGCCTGTAACTCCTGTTTGGCATCCTGGATTTTCTTTTTGTCTTTCGTTTTCTCAGCCGCTTTTAATTTTTCCCGAAGTGGGCCAACCTGCTCGAGAAGACTGTTCGCGGTCCCGAAGGCGGAATCGAAATCTTTGGGGTCTCCCGGTTCACGATCCAGTAAAACCAGGATCCGCTGTATCGCGCTGCGGGAAACATCTTTATAGGGGCCGGAATATCGATTGATCTGGCGGACATTCTCCAGGGCCTGACGCAGCAACCGCCCCTTCTCTGCTTCAGGCGTATTCCGATCTGTCGCCAAGGCTTCCTGGGCTCGCGCCAACTCCCAACGGATTCCCAGTCCAATCTGCGTTCGGCTCTCCCTCGCATGACGTTTGAGCCAATCGCTCGCTTCCTGAATCACCAACTGGTAGTCTTTGCGACTGTCGTGATTCAGGCAGATCAATCGAAAATGGAGAACCTGATTCTGCAGCTTGATCAATCCCGGCGACTTCCCCGGATGACTGAGCAGTTCATCGTAGATCCCGAGAGCTTTACGGATATCGCCCTGTTCTTCAAAACATTTTCCCTGCATCGTCCGTGCATATAAGCCGGCATACTGGCTGCGATATTTCGAATGCACTTCTTCGAATTCGAGCGAGGCGGCTTTCAATTTCTCCTTGAATTCCTTCGAGTCCCGATCGTAGGTCTGTGCGTCCTCGTAGGTACAGGTCGCCAGATCAAGCTGGGATCGCATGTATAATCCTTCAACCTTTTTTCTCGCCGCCCGTTTCTCTCTTTCATCTTCAGGAATGTAGACCCCGAAGCTCTCCCACTGCTTTTTGTAGGCATCGTGTGCCTTCTGGAAGATTTCCTTCGCCTGGGCAATCAGTTTTCTGGCATCCTGTTGAAACTTCAGGCGATTCTCCTTGTTCGCGGGGGATCGTGACTTCCAAATGAGAACCTGTGCCTTTCCCAGTAAAATCCTGGCCAGTTCCGTATTCGCACTGGCAACCAGTTCGTGCCGCGGTGAATTTTTTATGAACTGCTCCAGATACGCCTGTGCCTGATCCAGCAACTGGGACTGTGTCTCCGGATTCTGCGAAAACTGGGAACTGCGCAGCAGCGTCACCGCCTTTTCGTAGGGAATGACCTGCTTCACCTCTTGCGGAACATTTTTCCGCTCCTTCAGGGAATCCAGATAAATGATCGCAGTATCGAAATACTGCCTGTCCCGCAACCCCTGCACAAACTCAAGATAGGGCTCTTTGGCGACCAGCAAACAGGGCGAAGCCGCCGAAACGACACCTACCAACAAAAACAGGCACAGACGGGACATCCAGCCGTCACCAAGGTAACGCTGCACCACGCTCCCGATACTATTTTGGATATGTCTCATTATATCTTCCAGCCGAGCCAGTCAGAATCGACAGACCGGACAATTGATCAACAGAATTGCCGCCTCTTCACTCCCCATCCTATTTTCCCGGCGGGGCAGCAAATATGCAAGGCATAAAATGGACTCGAACCTCCAAGAACCTAGGATTTCTCGCGAACTGCGTCCAGTTCATCCAGAAACCAGCTCAATTCTTCCTGAACATGATCCTGCAATTTCCCCATTCTTACATGAAGAAACGCACCGGCAATCACAAGCGGAATCGCCACGGCTAACCCCAGAGCCGTGGTGAACAACGCGAAACTGATCTCTCCTGCCAGTGCGCTCGGGTCTCCTCCCGTCTTTTGAGTATCTGCAATTTTCGCAAACGCCTGGATCATTCCGGAAACTGTCCCCAGCAGTCCCAACATCGGGGCAGATTTCACGATGGTGCTAATCCACGAAGCCCCATATTCCAGGTTGGCCAGCACATCCCGCTCGAATTTGCCGGCCAGAAATTCCCGCAGCTTGGCCGGTGATTTATCCAGATTGGCAATTGCCACGAGAATCATTTGGGGCACCGCGCGCGCCCAATACTCCGGCGTGTCGCAAATCGCCGCGATTGCTTCCCAATCACGTTTTTTGATCAAGCCGAGCAACTGCTCACGAAACTGGTCTGCTGCAGTTGGCGACATGCGCTTTTCTGAAATCTTTCGAGCCAGAAGTACCACCTGAAACAGTCCAAAAATCGCTACCGCCGCCAACGACAGATAAATCGCATTGGCAGAAGCCTGAAAAACTGGAGCAAAATTGTAATCCATGGAAATTTTCAGTCACTATAAATTCAGGTTCAAATTCAAGTCATGAAGTTCAAGTTACGACAGGCCTTTCGTGACACCCCATCCGAAACGGACGCCACATCTGGTGCGTCGCAACGCACCCGACGGGAAATTCTTCTTCGTGTCAACAAATCCCCTGCGTCTTTACGCAGGAATCCAGTGACAAGATGCTACGCAAACATCGTTCGCCTCCGGTTTTACAAAAATGAATCACTCCATTTCCAGTTCTTTCACCAGAAAAGCCCAGAGATCGGAAATTTCCTCGATGATTTTTGAAGTCGGTTTCCCCGAACCATGCCCCGCTTTTGTTTCAATTCGAATCAAGATCGGGTTCTCGCCGGCATTGCATTCCTGAAGCCTCGCCGCGAATTTGAAGCTATGCCCCGGCACGACACGATCGTCCGTATCCGCGGTCGTAATTAGAGTCGCCGGATACTCCGTCCCCGG
>JALWSL010000574.1 GCA_027080405.1 Planctomycetaceae bacterium | reverse complement strand
AAGCTGAGTATGAGGCTGAAACGACGTAAAGCGAGTTGGAGTTTCAAAAATTTATTGCAATATTTAACGGCAAACCCGGCATAATTTCATGCGATTGCCCTGGTTGAACAAGGAAATAAAACCGTCCTCGGCTTCTCCCTGTGAATAGGAAATATTGCAATCAAGTAGAGTAAAAACAGCAAACAGGCAGCAGGAAATTAAATATTGGCGTTTCATTTTCTCTTCCTCGATGGTGTCATGTAGCTGATTATTTTTTTGTGAACTGCAAGGTGAGCTTCCACTGTGCAACTGAAATTGTAATCATTGAGACAAAGAAAGACAGCTTTGGCGTGGATCTTTTCTGTTTCTGCGCGGCAATCAATGGAAAAGATGAAAGGGAATTCCAATGAGATCGCTATTATTCGCGGGATTGATGCTTCTATCAGCAGCATATTCGTATGCAGAAGACTGGCCGCAATGGATGGGGCCGGATCGTGACAACATCTGGAAAGAACGGGGCATTATCGAAAAGTTCCCCGTTGGGGGGCCAAAAGTTATCTGGAGGGCACCAGTTGCCGGGGGCTATGCGGGGCCATCTGTTGCAAACGGGCGTGTCTACGTAGCTGATTATGTCACTTCAGACAACGTCAAAGTGAGTAATTTTGACCGTAAGGAATTCTCCGGGAAAGAGCGTGTGCTTTGCCTGGATGAAGTAACGGGGAAACAACTCTGGCGGCATGAATATCCCGTCAAGTACACGATCTCCTACCCGGCTGGTCCGCGATGCACACCGAATGTGCATCATGGGAAAGTCTATACACTCGGGGCGGAAGGGCATCTGTTCTGTTTCGATGCTAAAACGGGAGACATTATCTGGTCGAAACATTTCCCGAAGGATTACAACACGAAAACTCCTTTGTGGGGATACGCGGCTCATCCGCTAATCGATGGAAACCGTCTTATCTGTGTCGTTGGTGGTGAAGGCAGCCATGCGGTTGCCTTTGATATCGATACCGGCAAGGAAATCTGGAAGGGACTGACCTCCTCTTCACAAGGGTATGCCCCACCGGTGATTATGGAAATCGCAGGCGTCAGGCAGTTGATTCTGTTTCATCCGGATGCAGTTGCCTCGGTCAACCCCAAAACGGGCCGGCTCTACTGGTCGGAAAAATATTCCGCGACAAATGGTTCAACCATCATGACACCGGTTCGCTCGGGCAACCTGCTGTATGCGGGAGGGTTCAGCAAGAAAAATATCTTGATCGAACTTTCTCAAGACCGTCCAACTGCCCAAACGCTTTGGAAGGATAAACCGCGTGCAGGGATTGCGGCAATCAATGTGCAACCGTTCGTTGTCGGGAAAACCGTTTACGGTTTTGATCAGACCGGATATCTGTTTGCGATGGAAATGGCAACAGGCGAAAGAATCTGGCAATCGACAGAACCGATTGATTCCAAACGCCCCCAGGGATCGGCGACCGCGTTCATTATCAAGAATGGGGATCGATTCTGGATGTTCAATGAACGGGGCGAATTGCTCATCACGGAACTTTCCCGCGAAGGTTACAAGGAGATCGACCGGGCAAAGGTGATCAAACAGACAAACAGAGCATTCGGCAGGGATGTTGTCTGGTCTGCTCCTGCCTGGGCCAACAGGAAAGTCTTTCTCCGCAACGACGAGGAATGCCTGTGTATTGAACTGGCAAAATGAAAAGATGAGCGGTGAAGCGAACGGTCAAAAATCATGCGGCATTGCGTGCTGAATAGCCAAGCAACTCAATCTCTGGCTGACAGGCTTGTGCGATGATATCGACCAGATCCGCAGTCAGGACATCCTTTTGCCCCGCTGATGCTTTTTTCAACCCGGACTTTGCCCGGGGCAGCCAGCCGTCATAAGGGATGTTGAGCCGCTGGCAGACATCCGTCAAATCTTCCTGTAACGATTCGAATCGGCAGATGCGATCTACAACCGGCTCACCATCCTCCATATAAAGTTGGTGATTCAGGCTGAACCGCCTTTCACGAATATAGCTTTCGAGACTGACCAAGCCCTGCCATTGCGGATTTTTGCTTAGAACATAGTAGTATTCGGAAACGACACGTTCCCACGGATTGCGTTCAAAACAGAATTTGTAATAGCTATTCCAGATCCGTTCGCCCACAGATTTGCGAATTTCAGTTGCCGGGCAGTGATTATAGAACTGCCGAACCATGTTGACTTTACTCTGCATGGAGCGGATTGCCTTCTCGTCCCAATGTGACACGGTTCCGACGGGATGGACAGAGTTGATATAGTTCCGCGGAACGATTCCCCTTTCGATACGCGTTAATTCATCTTCGGGAGAAATGGGAGTAATGACATCCCAAGGCCCAAGAAAACGGGAGAGGGAAATCTCGATACTCGTCCCGGCTGTCTTCCTGGTTTTGATGAAGATGAACTGATATTCGTGACTGATTAACACGCGATTCTCCCTGTCTGCACGATTTTTCCCGGAAATTGGCAAGCGGATTGGAAGGATAGCCCGTCTTACGAGATCTTCCAATTGGGATTTCCGGAAGTACGCACATCACGAACATCTGCCGGCAATTCAATCTTTGCCAACCGGTGAATCAACCGGGCGAGGTTTTTCGAGACTCCACGAATCCAACGGGAAACCAACGGGTCAGGAAAAAGGGTTCCCGTCGGTCTCCCTGTTTTCAAGCTGCTCCAGAAAATTTTCGGGCGGCACATTGAGATCGGGAAAATCCTTTTCGAGTTTCTGCTTGAACTTGCGATCCCCTCGTGAGTAGATCGTTGCAGCGATCACCGTGCTGATCCCAATGAATATGGCGAAGAACAAGATGTACGGCTCCAAACCGGTACTGCTCGGAATTGATGTTTTCACAACAGATGGCTGCAGACGAGCCGCAAGGATGAGCGGCGCCTGATGCTGTCCTCCCTGCGAAGCATAGCTGTACAGTTTGAGGAAATATCCGGTCGCTTCAACATCGACAGCAACCTTTTCTCCCAATGGCAAACGGGGGTCGATCTGTGTGGTGACAATTCGGATGGGGTCACTGCCGGAATCCGGGGTCAGTACCCAGGCTTCATACGCCTCTTTCACGCCATACCTATTCTTCCCGACTTGCATTTTGGTAATTCGTCTGGCCGATCCTCTAATCGTAATCAGCTTTCCTCGATACAAATCGGGATTCCTGAGTAAATTGACGTAGAGAACGTCTGTTCGTGAATGCTTTTCCAGGAACCGATCATCCAGTCGGCTGACATGGGCGAGAACACGGTAATACGTATCAGCCTCACTTACACGGAGCCCCATTGCCTGATCATCGATCACTTCAAGCCATTTTGAAGGCAGATCAGCAGTGGCCGGTGATAACGGCTCGGTGGCATTTTCTGCTTCCGGTTCCCGCTTGCCAACTGTTTCGGTTTCTGGTCCTTTCGAAGCGGTACCCTGGGTGTTATCACTGGCGTCGATTGCCCCCACGTCAACAGGCTGACCCTTTTTTGATGAAGAAGAGTCTGTTCTGTTTTGAACAGGAGCATTCCGGACTGTTTCATTATCGGGGGGAACAAGCCAATACCACGATTCAGGCCGGGCAGCCCAGGCGACCCCCATAACGACCAGACAAAGCAGAGCGACCATTGTCAGTAATCGCCGCTGATCCTTGCGGTTCAAATACGGTGCCAACTTGGGATCATCACCAAAACGCATGAAATCAATCTGTCATTTCGCTGTAAACTGTAAAAAAAGAAAGCGGCCATCCGATTGTAAATTATTCCGGATGTAATAGAAAACCCAAAACAGAATCTCGCAT
>JALWSL010000573.1:3145-14463 GCA_027080405.1 Planctomycetaceae bacterium | reverse complement strand
ATCGTACAACGGCCCAAGCGCACAAACCCCCCGGCGGGCCATCTCCCTGGCTCGAATTCGCAGCAACTCATCAAATTCCAAAGGAGACATCGAACTCCCAGCGCGGCTGCGTCATTTCTTCATCGCCGCGTCCAAGTATTGGGACAGATCGGAAATTTGTACAAATCGAATGGAACCCACATTCAGGCCTAACTGGACGAATCTTCCGGGACCCCGCCAGCAAGCCCTTCCAGTATCGCAGTTGGCAACCATCTATGGCAAGTGACTGTTCCTTTATGGAAAATTGTTTACACTTTTCCCTGTAATTTTCCATTTTTACCATACACCCCATTTAACGGCATCTTGGGCAGCGAATGTCGGATTCGAAGAATAAAAACGAGACAGATCCCACCCCACCAGCTATTCACTCAGACATGGAGAAAATGCCGGGGTTGCACAGAAATTTCATCTGGCGGGGGATACAGTTACTGTTGCAACCACTTTTCGTCGTCTGGTTTCGCTACCGGGCAACCGGTTTTGAAAATCTTCCTTCCCGGGGCGGTGCACTCCTGTTGATCAACCATCAAAGTTTTCTGGATCCGCTGCTGGTTGGAATTGGCTTAAGCCGACCTGTCAGCTATTTGGCACGGGATTCCCTTTTCCGTATTCCGGTTCTCGGCGCGCTGCTTCGCAGCACCTATGTGATGGCGATCAACAGGAAAGCAGCCGGGACAGAAAGCCTGCGACTCTCCATCAATCGGATGAAAGAGGGGTTTCTTGTTGGAGTTTTTCCGGAAGGGACTCGCACACCGAATGGCGAATTGGGGAAACTGAAACCCGGCTTTGTCGCGATCGTTCGGCGCAGCCAATCGCCCGTTATCCCGGTTGGCATTTGTGGGGCACACCGGGCGATGCCGAAGGGAGCCAGGTTTGTCTATCCGAAAAAAGTCAGGGTTCACTACGGCAAGCCACTCGATCCAGAAAAAATCAAAGAGCTGACAAAGCGGGGCCGCGAAGAAGAATTTGTCGAATACGTGACAGACCAGATCAGACAGGCGATGCACGAAGCCGGCTGTTAGCAGAGGAAAACCTTATGACTCAATCTCTTTGCGATTTGGTTTCCCTCGAAGCGGGATTGGCGTATTTCGACCATGCCTCTGTTGCGCCGCTCACAATCGCCGCGCAGGAGGCAATGATTCAATGGACTGAAGATGTCAGCCGGTTTGGGGCCACCCACTGGAACCGCTGGCGTACATCAGTTGAAAAAACTCGCCGGCTTGCCGCACGATTGATCAATGCCGAGCGCGAGGAAATTGCTCTCGTTCACAGCACGACGGAAGGGATCAACCTTGTCACAGAAGGTTATCCCTGGAAACAGGGGGACAATGTCGTCGTCCCGACTGGCGAATTTCCATCCAACCTCTACCCCTGGTTGATGCTGGAAGCCAGAGGAGTCGAAGTTCGCAAGGTGCAAATGCCCGAAAACAGAATCGACATCGAACGACTGCAGAACGCCTGCGACACCCACACCCGTCTTGTCACCTGTAGCTGGGTCGGATATTCACACGGCTTTCGTGTCGATCTTGATCGCCTGACGCAAATCGTCCATCAACAGGGAGCGTTACTCTGTGTCGATGCGATTCAGGGACTGGGCGTTTTCCCACTGGATGTCAAACAGACGCCGATCGATTTTCTCAGCGCAGACGGCCATAAGTGGATTCTTGGGCCGGAGGGGGCCGGATTGTTCTACATCCGCCGTGAACATCTTGATCTTCTCAGGCCGATAGGTGTGGGCTGGAACAGCGTGGCCACTGCGGGTGAATTTCAAAACGATTGTTTGGATCTTCGCCAAACTGCAGCCCGATACGAAGGAGGCACCTTCAATATGGTCGGTCTGGCAGGACTGGGAGCGAGCCTGCAGACGCTTCTCGATGTCGGAATTGAAAACATCTCGCAAGCCTTGCATGGTGTCATGGAAAAAGCGACGGAAGAATTGCGACGTATCGGAGCGGTAATCCACTCATCCCGGGATGACCAACAATGGTCCGGGATTCTTTCCTTCGACCTCCCCGGAAAAGATGCCGTCGCCATCAAACAGCAGGCGAAAAAGCATCACGTGATACTCAACGCGAGAAATGGACACGCAAGAATCAGCCCTCACGCATACACAACCGAACAGGATATCCTGCAACTTGTCGAATCTCTGAAGTAATACTTGCCACATTACAACAATCTACTCCTTTCCTCTGCAGGATGCCCGTCTCGGATGCACGTTCTTTCCTGACCAACAGAAAGAATCCATCGTGTGATGGGAAAAAAAGATCTTGTCGCAGCGTAGACCATTGCGTACACTCAAGCTGGTGGGGGCTTTGTACGCCCATCAAGTGTCGGGAGGGCACGACGTGTGGAATCGAACTTTTCTCCGAATCTTATACGGGACCAGAATGGAGTTGCTGACGTAACTTCCTGTACTGTAATGAGTTACAAAAATGGCACTAACGGACTGTGACAAGGAACTCATTGATCGGTGCCTGACCAGGCAACCAGATGCGTGGAAGGATTTTGCAGATCGATTCGCCGGTCTGTTTGTACACGCAATCAAACGTGTTGCTGACCATCGAAGCTATCAACTGAACGATGCAGACCTGGACGAAATATCATCGGAAATAATGTCCACAGTTTTGGCAGATAACTTCAAGGTGCTCCGCCACTTCCGCGGTCGCAGTTCGCTGGCGACTTACCTGGCCGTTATCGCTCGCAGAGTAGCGGTTGTAGAACTGATAAAGCGAAAAAAACAGTCAGCAGCCGAGTCTGCCCACGAAATCAGGGTGGTCAACAACCACTTCAATATCGAGGATCGAGAACAGGTCGAGTACCTCATTCGCTCACTCTCGGATAAAGAGGCAGGCATCGTCCAGGCGTTTTATCTGGAGGGCAAGTCGTACCGGGAAATAAGTGAACAAATGGGAATACCGGAAAATTCGATCGGCCCTGTCCTCACCCGGGCGAAGGAAGTGATGCGTCGCGTTGCCAGCCCGTTTTAGGAAACCATCATTACAGTGCAGGCCGGGTTAAGATTTGGATCTTTTTGCCTCGCGTTTTGAGTAGTTGACTTACGGCCACTGCGGTCGATCTGGTGGTGTAGTAACGATCCGACAGCAAGCGAACCAGGAACAGCCGCCGTGCAGTCTCCTCAGACAATTTCAGCCCAGTTTCGCAAATGCTGCCAAAACAGGGCCTTCATGGATTGAATGCGAGTCGCTTAGTCGTTATCCTTTTGCACTTTGCGGTCTTGGGCTGAACCGGGTTGCATGGAACGCTGGTAGCGTGAGCATCGATTGAACCGTATCATCATTGAACCGTATCCTTGTAAAATCCGGGTGGCGGTTTCTGTTCGAGATCGATCACATCGTCCTGCAGGTAGGTATTGATGTGTCATGTTTTTGGGCATTTCAAGGTGAAAAATACCGGTTAGTGCTCAACATCGATTCGATAGTTCAACACCGGGTTTGGCGAGGTTCCTCCCGACGCACTTTTTCCTACAGTAGAATTTGAAGTAAAGATTCATGGCAGTAGAACTTGTACAGAGAACAACAGTTGCAAAGAATGAAACTTTCGTCCCGGAGTGGTATCACGTTGATGGCGAGGGACAGATTGTTGGCCGGTTCGCCTCAGCCATTGCAATGGTATTGATGGGAAAGCACAAACCGGGTTACACCCCCCACGTTAATACAGGGGATTATGTGATCGTTACGAACGTTGAAAAGGTTCGATTTTCCGGCCCGGAAATGGCTCATGATGAACATCCCCGGTTCACCAAAAAGTTTGCAGACAAAACCTACGAAAGCTATAGCGGATATCCAAGCGGTCGAAAAATTACAACCGGCCTGAAGATGCTGGAGAAGCATCCTGAAAAGATCCTGGAAGAAGCCGTTCGTCGAATGCTGCCGAAAAACAAATTGGCTAGGACGATGCTCAAGCGTCTCAAGTTGTGTGTCGGCCCCAATCACACTCATCAAGCCCAGAATCCCGTACCAATGCCGGAACATTTGTTGGAACGTTGCAAATCCTAGAATCTACAGTCACGGAATAAGGGTTCCCGACAATGATGGCTTGTCCGAGTTGCATGCCGGGGACTCGGGAATTGGTTGAAACTTTATGAACCCTCTCGGGTTGAAACTGATGATCGTAAAGTGAATAGGTAAACTGAATCAGATTTCTTGAAACATTTTTCGGATGGACTTAATGAATACGGAACTTCCTGAAAACGAAAAAAACGAAGAGCAGACCGCTGCTGAGCAGGCGTCTGCTGCAGAGACGACGCCGGAACCTGAAGAAACGGTTACCGAATCGGTTGAAGTGGTGGAAGCAGTTGAGATCGTCGTTGATGCAACTGTTGAAACATCTACCCAGGCCCCCGTCGCCGGGGAATCACCTGTCGAACAGGAGGCAGCGGCGACACCTCAGCTGACATTAGGGGAATCTGTTTCAGATACGGCCTCGGAGGACTCGGAAGAAAAGCCCTATGTCGAGCCGAAAATACGTGGTCGTATCGACAAATTCGGTACAGCGATGGGAACGGGGCGTCGGAAGACCTCCGTGGCTCGTGTCCGCATCAAGGAGGGTAGTGGAAAATTTGTTGTCAATGGTCGCCCTCTTGAAGATTATTTCCGTCTGGAACGTGATCAGAAAATGATCAAGGCGCCATTGAATGCAGTCGAGGAGTTGGGAAAAGTCGACGTCTGGGTGCGTGTCAACGGCGGGGGAATTACCGGACAGACAGGTGCAGTTGTTCTCGGAATCGCCCGAGCACTTCAAGCGAAAAATCCTGCCAATCACTCCCTGTTGTCTGAAGGTGGCTACCTCACCCGGGATGGTCGAATGGTCGAACGGAAGAAATACGGTTTGGCCAAAGCCCGTAAGAGCTTCCAGTTCTCAAAACGGTAGGAACTGGTTACCACTCGATATTATCGTTCTTCTCCTCGGTCGAAGTTTCGTCCGGGGATTTTTTTTGCCTTACCTTTTCGATACCAGTTTTACGTTTGGAAGATCGGGAGAAACAGGATGTATCAATTACTGCTACCCGATTTGCAATTAATGCTCGCCGAAAATGATGAGCAGGGGATGAGGGAGTTTTGCGAAGCTCTCTTTCCGGCCGCTTCTGCAGAAATTCTTCTTGAGGTCTCCCCCGAAGAAGCCTGGCGGGTACTTTCCCTGTGCGACATGCAACGACTGGTGGAAATCTTCGCCTATTTTTCGCTCCCCTTCCAGGTCGAACTGGTTCACTTGATGGACAGAACACATCTGTCCCGCCTGCTCGAGGAGATGGCTCCGGACGATCGTGTCGATTTGCTTGAACGACTCGATCCTGACCATGTCGAATCCATTCTCCCTTTGGTCGCCCAGGCCGAGAGAGCTGACATTCGAAAACTGCTTTCCTATCCGGAAAATTCGGCCGGCTCGATCATGACGACCGAGTACGCTTCGCTCCCCAAAGATATTACCGTCAAGGAAGCTTTTGAACGGCTTCGCCGTCAGGCTCCGGATCGGGAAACAATCTACTACATCTATATAACCGACGACCAGCGACACCTGATCGGTTTTCTCACCATGCGAAAACTGATTCTGGCTCGACCGGAACAGAAATTATCCGAAATCATGACTCGCGAGGTGATCTCTGTCCGGGTCGATGAGGATCAGGAAAAAGTCGCCCGTGATATCGACAAGTACGGGTTTCTGGCTATTCCAGTCGTCGACGATTCGAACCGACTTGTTGGCATTGTCACCCATGATGACGCAACGGACATTCTTGAAGATGAGGCAGAAGAAGATCAACAGCGTCTTGCTGCTGTGGAACCGTTGGAGGATTCCTACCTTTCCACTTCAATGATGACCCTGGCCAGGAAACGGGGGGTTTGGCTCTTTTTCCTGCTCGGTGCATCGGTTTTGACAGCGTGGGTTTTGCAATTTTTCGAGGCGGGAGAAAGCGACAGTTGGTTGATCATGTTTCTTCCCCTGGTTTTGGCCAGTGGGGGAAATGCGGGATCGCAGTCGGCTGCACTGGTTATCGCCGCTTTGGCTCGTGAGCATTTCACGCTCAAAGGCGGTGATGCTCTGAAAATCCTCAACCGGGAATTATTACTCAGTTCCATGCTGGGGGCTACCGTCGGGATGGTTTCCTTTACGGCCGCCTGGCTATTGACAGACGAGATGCGCCCGGCAGTCGTCGTTTCATCGACCGTTTTTCTGGTTGTTGTCATGGCATCGGTTGCAGGAGCGGCATTACCAATCCTGGTCCACTCTCTTCATGTAGATCCTGCCTACATGTCTACTCCATTGATCGCGGCTTTGGTGGATGTTATAGGTGTGATCATCTACTTCAATGTCGCGTTTCTGGTCTTCGGGCAATACCCCCCATTTGAAGTGTAAGCCCGAAGCATCTGTCCGCTACATTACTGATAATTCTTCACTTGGCATTCACACAACTGAAAAGATGCGAACCAGATAGAATTGCGGGACGTGTGACTATGGGGTAAGGGAATACATGAGATCAAACGGATCGGGTCTAATGAACGGGTTAGTGCGAACAGTAGCTGCGTTTATCCTCATTTCATTTGCTGGTTTATCGCCTGAATCTTCCCTTCAGGCTGAACAGGCGAAGTCGGTTTTTCGTCGAGAAAACCTGCTTGCCTGGTGCATTGTTCCTTTTGATGATCGTGATCGCACTCCCGAGCAACGGGCGAAAATGCTGGAGAAACTTGGCATTCGCAAATTCGCCTACGATTATCGTGCCAGGCATATCCCCGATTTTGAAAGGGAAATTCTCGCCTGTAAAAAACGTGGAATTGAAATAACCGCGTGGTGGTTCCCGGGGGCGCTGAATGCCGAGGCGAAACATATTTTATCGCTGTTTGAAAAACACAAGATAACACCACAGTTGTGGATTACCGGCGGCGGAGTTGCTCCGAAAACACCAGAGGAACGGAAGGCTCGCATTGCTGCGGAAGTAGCCAGAATTCGCCCGATTGCAACCGCGGCTGCGAAAATCCATTGTCGGGTGGAATTGTATAATCATGGCGGCTGGTTTGGAGAACCGGAGAATCAGATCGCGATTATCAAAGCGCTCGACATGCCCAATGTTGGGATCGTTTACAACTTGCACCATGCGCATCATCACCTGGACGATTTTGACGCCCAACTGAAGAAAATGCTTCCCTATCTGGATGCACTCAATCTGAATGGAATGGTGCCACAAGGGGACAAAACGGGCAAAAAAATCCTGCCACTCGGAGCCGGAGCATACGATCTGAAAATTTTGGATGCGATCCGGAAAAGTGGTTACGCCGGGCCGATCGGGATTTTGAATCATACACAAAAAAATGCAGAGCTTCGTTTGCAGGATAATTTGAACGGGCTCGCCTGGTTGGTCGCTCAGTTATCCGGAAAGCCGGCTTCTGAAAAGCCAAAATACCAAACATATCCCGGCAGTGCCGTCGATCAACTTGTTCCTGAAAAAGTCAGCACAAGCAGTATCCCCCCAAAATACTCGGCTGATTTCGTGAAAGAAGTGGCAAACGCGTCACTGAAAAACGGGAACGCACAAAAAGGAGTGATCGTTTTCAGTTCGATGAAATTCGCCTGTCTGTCCTGCCATAAAATCGGGAAACAGGGTGGAACCGTCGGGCCGGATTTATCGAAAATTGGCAAGGATCGCAAAATCGAGGAAATTGTGGAATCGGTCTTTTGGCCCAATCGGAACGTCAAACCGGAGTACGTGTTGCATCAGGTACTGACGGCGGATGGTTTGACGATCAAAGGTTATCTGGTCAGCGAAAATGAACAGTTCCTGCAACTCAAGGATGCTTCTACCGGAAAAGTGACACGCATCGCGAAAGACGAGATCGATTTCCACAAACAGGCGGGCACCTTGATGCCCGGCAATGTCATGCAAGCGATGAGCGTCACCGAACGGCAGGATTTGATTCGGTTTTTGGCGTCATTGGGACATGAAAAAGAAATCCGCCTGAAAGATGTGGAATCGGTTCTGTCGCATGCGATGGTTCATGTTCACGGAGCAACAACTTTTCCTTATGATCGCAAACCGCTCGATGTCAATGAATCTCCCAGTTGGAATGCGCCCGTCAACCGGGATCGTGTTTACGATTTCTACGCGAAGCAGGCCCGTTATTTTCTGGCTCAAAATCCTCGACCGCAACTGGTGCAGGAGTTCCCCGGGCTTGATGGGGGCAAGCAGGGACATTGGGGGAATCAGAATGATGAATACTGGGCCGATGACCGCTGGAACCAAACCGAATTGGGGTCGCTACTCGCAGGCGTTTTTCGTGATGCGGGGAAAATCATACCGCGCGGGGTTTGTGTGCGGTTCGGCGAACAGGGTGAAATGGCTGCCTGCTTCAATCCGGAAACCTTATCTTACGAGGCAATCTGGAAAGACGGCTTTCTCAGGTTCTCGTCATTTCGTCACGGTTTTCTCGGGGGATTGCAGATTGACGGGAAGTTGCTCGATCAACCGAAGACCAGCAAACCGGAAAAACCTTTTGTCTATCACGGTTTTTATCGGAACGGTTCCCGTGTCATTTTCGCTTACCGGATTGGCAAGACTGAATATCTCGACAGCCCATCGGTGGAACAGGGAAAGTTTCAACACATTGTGGCTCCCCTTGCAACACATCCTCTGCGGAAGTTGGTGAGATCATCAAAGAAGCAATGGCCGGAAATTATTGAAACCGACATCATTCATGGAAAACAGAAACCGTATGCGATTGATACGATTGAACTGCCATTTGAAAACCCGTGGAAAGCACTGATGTTCGTCGGGGGACATGCGTTCGATCCCCAAAAAAATGTTGTATATGTTTGCACGATGACGGGAGACGTCTGGCGGATAACCGGCTTTGCCTATCCCTCGAAAAAAGCAACGTGGAAACGATTCGCTTCCGGGCTGCATCAACCGTTGGGCATGATTGTCGATGCGGATGGCATTTTCGTTTTGGGGCGTGACCAGATGACGCGCCTGCACGATCGCAACAACGACGGCGAAGCCGATTTCTACGAATGCTTTTCGACGGCCTATCAGACATCGCCGGCCGGGCATGATTTCATCTGTGGGTTGCAGCGGGATCAACAGGGACGCTTCTATATTGCCTCGGGGAATGAAGGCATTGTCCGAATTTCGCCCGATGGAAAGACTTCAGAAATACTGGCAACCGGTTTTCGTAATCCCGATGGGTTGGGGTTGATGACATTTGGGGCGGCAGCTGGAACGGTAACGGTTCCCTGTTCGGAAGGGACATGGACGCCAGCTTCCATGATTTGTGCGTTTCGTCCGGGAGCTGACCCAAGTGACATAACAAAAAGATATCCGATTGGCGGACATCACCCACCATTTTTCGGGTTGGGCGGTCCCAAGAATGGTCGGGCACCTGATTTGCCTCTGGTTTACTTGCCTCGTGGATTGGATAACTCCAGCGGCGGACAGGTTCAAATTCCCGAAAAAGGTTGGGGGAATCTTTCAGGCCCGGGACATCGCAATATGATTCACACTTCTTTTGGAGCCGGTAAATACTTTCTGCTTTTACAGGATGAAGTGGCAGGACAATTACAGGGAGCGATTGTGCCGATGCCAGGGGAATTCCGCTCGGGTGTGCATCGTGGACGTTTCAACCCGCATGATGGGCAACTCTATCTTTCCGGCATGGACGGCTGGGGAACCTATACCACTGATGACGGATGCTTTCAACGGGTGCGACACACGGGCGAGAAGGCTCAGCAGCCGATTGCTTTTCATGTCCACGAAAATGGAGTGATGCTGACATTTTCACAACCGGTTGATGCAAACATCGCAGGCCATGCCCGATCGCATTTTGCCCAGTGCTGGAATTATCGCTACGGCCCTGGCTACGGTTCGCCCGAATTTTCAACGCTTCACCTCGGTTTGCGCGGGCACGATGTTTTACATGTTCGAGACGCGTTTGTGCTCGAAGGCAGACGAAAATTATTTCTGGAAATCCCGAACATTCAGCCAGCGAACCAGTTGCACCTCCATGTTGCTGTTGCCAAAGGGCAATGGCGAGAACTGTTTGCAACGGTTCATGCACTGGATAAACCCTTTGTTGATTTTCCTGGTTATCAGCCGTACGGAAAGTTGATCATGCCCCCACCGATGCTGGCAGATTTACATCGTTCAACAAAGACAGCCCCCAATCCGTGGGGCAAACGAATTGGTGGAACGAAAAATATCACGATCAAAACCGGCAGCAATCTTTCCTACCAGACGAAAACCGTTCGTGTGAAAGCGGGGCAGGCGATTGAATTCACCTTGATGAACCCCGATGTCGTGCCACACAACTGGGTGCTGGTACAACCGGGGGCGCTGCGAACGGTCGGCGAGAAATCGAATTACCTGATCGCCGATCCGGACGGCATTGCCAAACAGTATGTTCCGAAAACGCCGGAGGTCATCGCCTACACAAATATCGTTTTCCCCGGCGACGAATTTACCATCTACTTTCGTGCTCCGAAAAAACCGGGGCGCTACCCATTCTTATGCACCTTCCCCGGTCACTGGCTGGTGATGAATGGCGAAATGATTGTCGAGTAGGCGTGCAAGCAGGGCCATCATCCAGTGGAAATGGATCGAGTTAATGGTTTTATCCTGAAACACGCGGAAAACGGCTTTCCTGTTCTATTCTGGCTGAACGGGGAACAGGCTTTGGCGTTCTCCAAACGATTTATCCAACTCCAGCACCGCGGCAGGGTCCGAGGCGACCATCTTGATGTGGGCCAGATTTGTTTGAGCCGTTCGCTCTTCTTCGACCTGTTCGTTGATGAACCACTGCAGTTCCGTTACGGAAGCATAAGCTCTGCTTTCGAAAGCGAGTTGAAAGATGTCGTTGAGACTGGCGGAATTCGCCTGTTCCTGAGCCAAGGCTGCTTCAAATATTTCAACAATTGAATTGTATTCCTGGCGTGGTTTTTCGATTCCCTTGAGCGTGATTTGAACGCCTCGGTCGATGAGAAACTGCTGGATTTTCACGGCGTGCATATATTCTTCCTGTGCCTGTGAATTCAGCCATTTTGCGAAGCCGGCGAAATAGTTTTTGCTGCACCAGATAGACATTCCCAAATAGCCGTACCAGGCCGCCAGTTCTTCGTGGATTTGTTCGTTCAGCCGTCTGTAAACTTCCTGCGATGAATCTTTCATGAAAAACTCCTGCTGTTACTGGTTCCGATTTGATGTGATTTTCGTCAAACAATAACTGTCGCATGCGACAAACTCAACGGTCGGGAACAGAAAATGGCCCCATACCTCGCTGCTC
>JALWSL010000573.1:0-3135 GCA_027080405.1 Planctomycetaceae bacterium | reverse complement strand
TGGGCGAGGCTGCCGGGTGTACCAGAGACAGAATTCTGGAAGAGAGTCCAAATAACGGGAGATCTGTTCCCTTAAAAAGAAACAGCGCGGGCGGCACCTGTTGCTTGCAGGTACTCCCCCCGCGCTGTCGAAGCCGGACTCCCGAATGTGATTCCCACATATCGGAAGGCAATTTACTAAAGGGAACGCGTCGCGTTGTCTGCCTGCCTATTCAGTTTCTTTTTTTCCCGTGATCCCTTCCAAAGCCTGCTGGATGACATCACCCAAATTTGTCGCATTTCCATTGGATTCCAAATTCAGATCATCCAGATGCAACTCCTTCAGAAAGTCTCCTGCCTCCAAATCGTCCTGGTCAAAAACAAAAACCTGCACATTATCGGCGTCACCTTTTTTCACCTCGATTTTCCCCTGGACACGAACTCTGCCGTCCGCCACGTTTGACTGGTCTTCTCCGAGTTGTTTGACCCAAACTTTTACCCCGCCAGCGTCGATCTCCGGCTCCAGCTCAAACAGATTAACGCCGACCCGCTCACCGTCGTGTTCTGCCTCCTCCTCGTGCTCTTCGATGGCATGTTCAATCATTTCCCTCAGTTCGTTAATCTGTTCCCGCAATTCGTGAACTTCTTCACGAAGACCATGCAACTCATGCACGATCGGTTCAATCGCTTCATGAGGATGATGTTCGCGATTTCTCTCCTGCAGTTGCCGAAGATGCCGTTCGATTTCTTCTGCTTCGTGTTGAAGTTGCTCTGCCAATTCAGGCTTCCCGGCACGCCTGAGATTTTCAGCCGCCTCCAGCAGGTGGGACTGTTTCTGTTTTGCTTCTGCAAAATGGGCTTCAAGCCTGTGAGGTTCCATTATGTGAACCGGTTCGTTAGCCGAAAACCGGTTCCTGCCAAACTGTGCTTCGGCGTGGTTGGAAAGCTGCCAATAGCCGAAACCGGAAATGACGGCCAGGGCCAAAATAGCCAGAGGAATTCGTTTCATGAGATTGCTCCTTTTGAAATCAGGTCGGTTTGTATGAGATCCGAGTGATCAGCGTAGCAGAATTGCATAAACAGAGCATTATTTATTTTGCGAAAATTGTAAATCGGTTCAGGTAAAATCTAGGCGAGCGGGCTGCGACTGCTAGAATTGAAGTGTCGGAGGTGTATGCATCGCTACCAGCGACAAAAGAAAGTGATCTGCATAACAGATACGAGCCCGTCTTTAATACTGTTACTCAGCACTGTTACTCAACAAGTTCAATACTATTACCCAACAATGAGGCCCGAAGTTTCCGGGTTCCGGCTGGATTGGCCGGTAATTCCAGGAAATCGTTCATGGCCAGTGCGAGCTGGTGGAGGAAATTGATCGATTAAGCAACTTCCGTAGTGGTCACTGGAGAGCTGTTGTCATCTTTTTTTATGTGGACTGTTTCAACAGAGTTCGAGAAAATGGTGCTGTCGGTTTGGGAAATTCGGAGATTGGACATCAATTATTCGGTGTAAATGTAAATGGGGCGGACATGCCAATACATACTGACGTGGGTTGACCGTGTTTTAATCTATTCAGGATACTTTCATGAAACAGGTGCCGTCAGATTATGAGCTCGACTACCTTCCGCATCAACCGGAAAACCGAAAGGTTCCGATCGGGTGCATTGGCTCCGGCTTTATCATGCGTGACTGCCAGATTCCCTCCTATCGCCTGATGGGACTGAACCCGGTTGCGGTCGCTTCACGGAACGAGGAGCATGCGATTGAAGTGGCCAAGCGTTTTCGGATATCCGCCTATGCGACCTATCAAAAAATGCTGGAAAATGATTCGATTCCCGTGATCGATATCGCCGTGCCTCCAGATATCCAGTTGAGTATTATTCGGGACGTCGTGAAACATCCACACATTCGGGGTATCCTGGCTCAGAAACCGCTCGGCATGAACTATGCGGAGGCTGTCGAGATTGTCGAATTGTGCGAGCAGGCGGGAATCACGCTGGTTGTCAACCAGAATATGCGGTACGACCAGTCAATCCGCGCGTGCAAATCGATTCTGAGACAGAATCTGTTGGGGGAACCTGTCTTCGCCACGATAGATATGCGAGCAATTCCTCATTGGATGCCCTGGCAGGAGCGTCTCGGTTGGGTCACGCTACGTATCATGTCGATCCATCATATCGATGCCTTTCGCTTCTGGTTTGGAGATCCTGTCCGCGTTTTTGCCAGTTTCCGTCCCGATCCCCGTACGGAAAAGAAATTCGCGCACTCAGACGGCATTTGCACCTATATTCTGGAATACGAAAGCGGGCTGCGAGCCGCCAGTTGGGATGATGTCTGGACAGGCCCCGCCCTGGAAGGAGCCGAACCGGATATCGGCATCAATTGGCGCGTTGAGGGAACAGAAGGTTTGGCAAAAGGAACACTCGGTTGGCCTTCATATCCCAAAAAAACACCCAGCACGCTCGACTTCACGACAATTCACGAACCGGGCATTTGGCATCGACCACGCTGGAAACAGGCCTGGTTTCCGGATGCGTTTGCCGGGCCGATGTGCGAACTTCTTGTCAGTCTGGAGACTTCTCAACCCGCCAATCTGAATGGGCGGGACAATCTGAAAACCATGGCCCTGGTTGAAGCCTGTTATCTTTCTGCCGAAGAACACCGGGCAGTTGAGTTGACAGAAATTACCGCCGGGTGAGACACTTCTGTTCTCCTTTGTTCTTCGAGCCATCCCTACGTTTGGCATGAGAAAGATTCCACCGGCATGAGAAAGACCCAACATGAATAGCGCTTCCGGTTCAGTCAACCGGCGGATTAAAAAATCGTGGGAGATGTATCAGCGGGCTCTGGAATTGATTCCGGGAGGAACGCAGTTGGTCAGTCGTCGTCCGACCCGTTTCGCCTTTGGAGTCTCGCCCATCTTTGCCAGCAGTGGCAAGGGGGCCAGAATCCGGGATGTCGATGGGAACGAATATATCGATTGGGTTTCCGGAATCGGCGCGATCCTGCTTGGCTATGCCGATCCCGTTGTCGATGAAGCGGTCAAAAGGCAAATTGATAAAGGGACGAATTTTTCGATCACGCATGAACTGGAACTTGAATTGGCGGAGGAATTGGTAGCAACAATTCCGTGCGCGGAGATGGTGCGGTACACACG
>JALWSL010000572.1 GCA_027080405.1 Planctomycetaceae bacterium | reverse complement strand
ATTACCAGGACCCGCGAAGAAGCGGAAGATGTTTTGCAATCGAGTTTACTGCGGCTGGCTCGTAAACCGAAGCAGCTTTCCTCGGCAACTCGTCCGTGGTCGTATCTGTTGCGGCTTGTTCGCAACGAGGCGTATGACCAGCCTTATCGAAAAAAGAGAGTGGATCTATTCGATAAAGCCCCCTCGATTCCCGATCCGATTGAAACATCATTTGACAACTGGGAACGAAGTGAAGCAGTCCATCGTGCGATCCGGGAGCTTCCCGTTGCTCAGGCGGAAGTGGTGACGCTCAAGATTTGGGAAGGAATGAGTTTTCGGGAAATTGCAGAAGTGACCGAAGAGCCGTTACATACAATTGCCAGTCGGTATCGATATGCGATGGGAAAACTGGCGACGTTGCTTCAAGCACATAATGAAAAAACAAAAACAGTAAATCCGCCGAGGCACCGCGTTTGTGTCCAGGCTGAAAATAATCTGAAGAAATAGAGAAACCCATGAATATCGATTACTCTCCGGAAGAACTTGAAAAAATAATCGCAGCCTCTGCCCCGCAACCATTGGCTACCGAAGGGCTGAAGCTGCAGATTATGCGCGATGCTCATCGCGATCAACATCGTCGGCAGGCTCGCCGGCAAATTTTTGGCGTGGTTGCCTCCTGCCTGTTGCTCTTTTTCCTTACCGAAGTAAGCATGCAGACGGTCAGTCGGACATCACACCAGGTTGCTTCGGGGTTTGCGTTGGAGCCGACTCCGCTGAGGCTTTGTCAGTTGGAAGTCTCTGGTGAGGGAGTCGGAAGTTGGGCACATGTCGAAGCATTGATGAAATATCATGCACAAGTCCGCGGAATGTTGCGGCCACTCGCTTCTACATCGAGTCTCGCATCGTTGTGAGAGGCTTTTTGAACTACTTTCCACATCACCAGCTTAAATTGCCGGCGCGTCGCAACGCCGCTTGTGATAAACCGGGGATTTGTTTCGAGGCAATTCTGTGCAGGTGAGCGGACTTGTTCGTGTTTGGGGGGATCAGTCTTTGGGCGTGGTTCGTGGTAGCGGCCCTGCTTCAATGGTTATCGGGAATTTTTCAGCAGAGCGAACCGGGGCGTTAACCCACCTGGCTCGCCAGATTTATGACAGGCCAACAAGAGACCATGAGCAGCATGAATCTTGATCTACCGGGATGGTTTGAGGGGAAAGTAGGGCAGCTATCGGCTTTGACGGCCGAGCAAGTCCCCCGGCTGGTCGATCATATTTTGAATTGTGCGCGGGAAGCGGGGGCATCGGATATTCATCTGCGCGCGACAGAAACCGGTACCGAAATGCGCTGGCGAATCGATGGCGTGATTCAAAAAGTCGCCGCGTTTCCCCCTGAAATTGCCAATAACATCGTGGCCCGTCTGAAAGTGATGGCGAACCTGTTGACGTACCGCGTCGATATTCCCCAGGAAGGGAGAGTCCGCTCTTCGGTGGCGGGAAAGGAGACCCGGATTTCCGTTTTCCCAACGCAGTTCGGCGAGAAGGTGGTCATTCGCCTGTTTGCCTCCTCCGGTCACTTCGATACGATCTCGCAACTTGGCTTGCCGGAAGATGTAATTGAACGATTCAAATACTATCTTGGACAAACGAGTGGCGTTATTCTTCTTACCGGGCCGGCTGGCAGTGGAAAAACAACAACAGTTTATGCGGCGTTACGCGAAATCATAAACAATTCCCGCGGTGAACGTAGTCTGGTATCTTTAGAAGACCCGGTGGAAGTGATCGTGCCGGAAGTTGATCAAACTTCGGTTAATCCGAAATCGGGCATGGATATGATGACCGGTTTACGTTCACTGGTTCGGCAAGATCCCGACGTGATCATGGTAGGAGAAATTCGAGACCACGAAACAGCAGAGACAGTATTTCAGGCCTCGCTGATCGGAAATCTCATCCTCACCACTTTTCACGCCGGCTCCTGCACCAGGGCGTTGAATCGGTTAAGCGACATGGGAATTGAACCTTATTTGTTACGTAGCGGGTTACTGGCGGTTTTCAGTCAACGATTGATGCGAACCTTGTGTGATTGCAAAACCATCTCGAATGATTCGCAGCACTTGCAAAACGATCGGTTTGAGCGGGTGGCGATTCCGAATGGTTGCCCGAAATGTCGCGGGACGGGACATGATGGAAGACGGGTCATTTCAGAAGTTCTTGATCCAGACCTTCCAGCGATTGCTCAATCGATTTTAAGTCGTCAAGATGTGAAAACATTGAATGAATTGGTGAAACAGGCGGGAGTTGTCAGTTTGCGATCCCGCGCGGAAAAATTGGTGGAAGAGTTGGAAGTCAGTCCGATGGAGATGGTGCGGGTGTTGGGAGCCGTTTAGATGATCAAACCGGCTACTGAATGAAGGGGCTGTGAATTGGCCGTGAAGGAGCCAGGGAGACGCTGGGGCGCACTGCCTTTGTGGTGGTGTCAGGTATTTGTGTGAAGATCGTTTTTAAGGAAATAAAGTGAATCCGTTTCGTATCGGGAAATCCGAATTCAGCCTGGAAGAGCTGCTGGAGTTCAATGATCTGCTTGTCTCTGTGGTCAAGGGGCAGGCACCGATGGAAGAAACGCTTCAAATTACGAGCAAGGGTTCTCGTGGCAGACTTCGTCGTGTTACGAATTCGCTGATTGAATCATTACAGAAGGGGCATTCGCTGGCAGATGCGCTCGATGAGCAGCCTGCGGTTTTCCACCGTACTTATCGTGAAACGGTGCGAGCCGGTGAGGAAGGTGGTTTCCTGGGAGCGGTTTTGGAATCGTTCTCTTCTTACATTTGGCAGCTGCTGGCATTGCGGCGGAAATTGGGGCAGGCCATTCTTTATCCCATGTTGGTGCTTGTTGTCGCTTACCTGCTTTTGGTATTTACCGGCGGGCGAATGATAAACGGTTTTATTGTCTTTTATGAATCGGGTGACCTCGCAGTTCCGGCGTCGCTGGAAACGCTCAACAGTATTTTTACGAAATATACTCTCTGGATATGGATATTCCCGTTGCTGCTTGGGGCCGCGTGGA
This sequence comes from Planctomycetaceae bacterium, assembly GCA_027080405.1. Classification (GTDB taxonomy): domain Bacteria; phylum Planctomycetota; class Planctomycetia; order Planctomycetales; family Planctomycetaceae; genus Rubinisphaera. Next base: position 765 of record JALWSL010000572.1, on the reverse strand, counting down.
TCAGTTGGATGCGTAGTAACGATTCCCGGATGCTTTCACTTTCCGGCGGAGCGGCTCTGCTGCGATTGATTCCCGGGTTATCCAGCGTTCTGCGTTTGCATCGCCTGGCGAATTTTACCGAACTGATGGCTTCGATGATGGAACAGCAAGTGCCGTTTGGTCATGCCGTGCAGGTGGCGGCTCGCGCCAGTGGAGACCAGTTGCTGATTGAAGGCAGTCAATCCTCCGATACCCTTTCACATAACCAAGGCAAGGTGCCGCCGTTTTTGGAATGGTTGATGGAATTGGGGAGCAGCGATTCAAAAGTCGGGCGACCGATGCACTACGCCGCCCAGATGTATCGACGTCGAGCAGAAACGGCGACCGAGTGGATCAAGATACTCGCACCATTCGCATTTTTGATCATTATCGGTGGAGGGGCCACCCGGTTTTATGCGCTGATGGTGTTCCGCCCCCTTGTCACTTTGTTACAAGATTTGTTCTGAATTCTGCAAGAAAAAGCATGCCTCGTTATCATTACATCCTGGAAGACCCGACCGGTCAGCGGCAGCAGGGAGAACTTGTTGCAGACAATGTGCAGGCGGCTCGTGAAGAGCTGACTTCGCAGGGGACGATGACGATCATCAAACTGGAAGAGGTTGGTTCGTCTGCAGGCCTTTTTTCGCGGTTGAGCCGAGGAGAATCGGAAGAACTGGCGGCTCATCTTTCTGAATTGACATCGGGAAGTGTTCCGCTGGAGGATGGACTGCGTGTTCTCGGTCGGGA
>JALWSL010000571.1:2028-3842 GCA_027080405.1 Planctomycetaceae bacterium | reverse complement strand
ACATCCAGCGGCGGGTATCGCCATGCGGAAGGAACCGAAGAACCCGCCATGAGTGGGACATTCATTTTCCTGGCGGTTTCGTAAATGGTGATCGCATCACGCCAGTTATCCTCCAAATATTAAACAGAAAAAACAGGCACCACCTGCTTTGTCTGTTTGAACGTGTTGAAGATTTCGCCAAACAGACGTTTTTTGGGATAGATCATTTGCCCTGTTGGGGAAATCGGATATTCGCCATGTTCTGCGACAAGCATCACGCCCTGAACCGCCAGTTTATCCGTTCCCAACGTGAGTGCATCCCGGACGCGGCTGAACATCGGGATGTTGTATTTGCGACAAAGTTCGCGGCTGGTGTCTTGTTCGTTGAATTGATCCACATAGAGGGAAACCAGTTTCAGCGTCGATTGCTTTCCGTTTCCATCAAGGGTATCGGTTTCCAGAATTCGCCCGATGAGAACATCTGCATGCGTATTCTGGCGGTATAACGTCGTAATTCCAGCTACCGGAACTCTTTCTTGAGCCGTAGTGAGAGCGGAATTGAGCAGGAGCATCGAGATACAGGAAATAGCCGTGAGAACCTGTTTCATTTTACCTTTGGCCCTGTTCGTGGAGGGAGGTCAGTGAATCACTCACCCGTGACTGGTACAATCTGCTTTGTATTGTCTATAGTACATCCCATCAGGCTGAGATGGAACCAGGCAGAATGTTTGCGGATTTTCCCGGTTGTGTATTTTCCCGGTCGTGTAAAGGAGTCAATCATGGCGACGAATTCAGAACCTTCGCAAGCACAAGGGCAGGGGGTGCAGGTTCACGGGTTGTTCAAAAATTACGAATCGGCCGGTGTGGCCGTTTCAATTTTGCGCGATCTTGAATTGACAGTCCAACCGGGAGAAGCGGTTTGCATTACCGGCCCTTCCGGTTCGGGAAAAAGCACGCTGCTTTATCTGATCAGCTCGCTGGATCGCCCTGATGCCGGGGAGGTGCATCTGTTGGGGACAGATATTCTGTCGCTGAACGAAAAAGAGCAGGCACAATTCCGAAATCGGCATATCGGCTTCGTCTTTCAGGATCACGATCTGCTGCCCCAGTTGAGCGTGGTCGAAAATGTCCTTCTGCCCGCCATCGCGGGAGAAGGCGTGACCAATGAAACGGAACAACTGGCAGAAAAACTGTTGAGCCGCGTCGGATTGCACGATCGTCTGAAGTCGTTGCCTGCCCAGCTTTCTGGCGGAGAGAGGCAGCGTGTCGCCGTTTGCCGGGCGCTGATCAACAAACCGGAATTGGTTCTGGCCGATGAGCCGACCGGGAATCTCGATCCGGCGACAGCGAAAGTGATTGGCGATTTATTGCTCGAACTTTCCCGCGAGCAGAACACGATGCTGCTTTGTGTCACGCATTCGATTGAATTGGCAGCCCGCTTTCCGCGTCATCTTGTTTTGGAAGATGGAAAGCTCGTCCCTGCATCCCAGGCCTCACTCTCAGCGATAAAATTATGAAACAGTGAAAAAAATGAAACAGTCGTCTCTGGTTCTTCGAACCCTTATCTATTTCTGGCAGACGAATCTGGCGGTGATGATTGGCGTTGCGATTGGAACCGCTGTCATTGCAGGTGCGTTGGTGGTTGGCGATTCTGTCCGGTACAGTTTGCGACAAATGACGCTCGATCGCCTGGCCCAGGTCGATTACGCCCTGACAGGCAGTCGATTCTTTCGCGAGGAACTCGCGACACAGTTCGAGAAAAAAGGGCCGATCCTGCCAGAAAACGGACAGGCAGAGGGAACGCGAAAAACTGCCGTCGCCCCCGCTATCCTCCT
>JALWSL010000571.1:0-2018 GCA_027080405.1 Planctomycetaceae bacterium | reverse complement strand
CTTCAATACGAAAGGAATGAGAAGGAAAACGGGAAAGAAGAAGCGGCCGGGAAAATATCGATCGCGGGGCGTGTCAATCTGGTCGGCTGTGACGGTCGGCTTTGGAAGCTGCTTCGCGGAGATGAAAAAACGCGTCCCGGCGACGAGGAAATTGTTTTGAACCGGCGTGTTGCGACGCAGTTGGGAGTGGCTGTCGGCGATAAGCTCAGTCTGTTCGTGAAAGTTCCGTCGACGATCCCGCAGGAATCCCTGCTTGGCAAACGCGACCTGGACGAATTGACGATCGAGGTTCCGTTGACGGTTTCACATATTGAAGAATCGAAAACGACACTCGGTCGGTTTTCGTTGCAACCGAATCAGCAACTGCCACTCAATGCGTATGTGAATCTGGATCGCCTGCAAAAAGAACTCGGCCTTGACCAGCAACCGGCTTCGCGCAGAAACCGGATCGCCAAACCGGCTCGCGTGAATTCACTGTTGATTTCCGAACCGTATGCAACGGATCGAGACGCAGACATTTTACAGGGATTGACAGCCCGCCCGAACGAGATTTTGAAACAACTGATTGATTTGGATGATCTGTATTTGCGTTTCATTGAATCACCCAAGCGGAATTACTTTTCGCTGGAATCGGAACGGATGATTCTGGAACAGACTGTCTCGCAACTGGCAGAACAGACAGCAGGGGAAATAGGGACGGACGCCTCGCCTGTGCTGGTTTATCTGGTAAATGAAATTCATCATGCGAACAATCCGAAAAAGTATTCGATGTACAGCATTGCAGCCGGGTTGAATTTGACAGCCGAACCGCCGTTTGGGCCTTTTCTCGATGTTCAGGACAATCCGGTCAGGCCGCTTCAAAATGGCGAAATTGCGATTAATGATTGGCTTGCCAAAGATTTGGGAGCAGCCGTCGGAGATGAAGTTGTCGTTAAATATCATGTGGTCGGTTCGCGGGGTGATCTGCCAGAGCTGGAGAAAAAGTTCCGCGTGGGAGCGATCCTGAAGATGAAAGGAACTCCGGCTGATGACCCCGGATTAACGCCTTTTGTTGAAGGAATAACCGATGCGAAAACATTTGCCGACTGGGATCAACCCTTTGCGATGGAAATGTCGCGCATCACGCTTCGAGATGAAGAATACTGGTTGAAGTACAGAGCCACGCCGAAACTGTTTTTGAATCTGGAAGAAGCTCGCCAGTTATGGCAAAGCCGATACGGCGATACGACTTCGGTCAGGATTGCGAAAAAACAGGGACAGGAACTGCAGCAAACCAAAGAGGAATTTCGCAAACAGTTTCTGGAAGACCTTCCGATCAGCCGGTTGGGGATGACGATCTTGCCGGTGAAATATCAGGGATTGCAGGCGGCACAGGGGACGATGGACTTTACGGTTCTGTTTATTGCGTTCAGCTTCTTTGTTATTGCAGCCGCTGCGGTGTTGATTACGCTGCTGTTTCGCCTGGGGATCGAAACACGCGTTAAACAGATCGGTCTTTTTTCCGCAGTCGGTTTTTCCTCACGAAAAATTCAACAGATACTTCTGACGGAAGGTTTGATTGTCGCTGTTCTGGGAACGGTTGTGGGACTGTTTTTGGCAGTGCTGTATGGCAGCGTGATGATTTACGGACTGAAAACGTGGTGGATCGGCGCGATTGGTTCGAAGTTTCTGCTGGTTGATATCGAACCGGCCAGCCTCGCCCTTGGTGCGATCATTTCTTTGATCGTTGCCATTCCTGGAATGTGGCTTGGTGTGCGGGCGATGTTGAAAATTACTCCGAAAGATCGCCTGCGTGGCGTGATGACGGAGCATCGGACTGAACAGGTTCAACAGAGAATCACACGAACACGACTTTGGATCGGCGGCACACTGCTGGCGATTGCGCTACTGGCGATGATGGGAGTTATTCTGAAAATCATTCCTGCCAGTGAAGCCTTTGGAGGTTTCAATTGGCGGATTGTCAGTTTCTTTGTGGCTGGAATTTCTTCACTGGCTGGAATTCTGACACTGTACACGGT
>JALWSL010000570.1 GCA_027080405.1 Planctomycetaceae bacterium | reverse complement strand
ATGTCAATCTCGAGGGGTTTTCATGTGGATCACCCAGGTAGATTGCAGTAGAGTTGGCGAAGGTTGGTTCAAGTTCCGCCCACCAGTGTTCGTAGAAATTCCGCAGTCGTCGGGTGACGTCTGGGAAACCGGTAGCGACATCTCTTTTCTGTGCCGGGTCCTTTTTTATGTCGTACAATTGCTTACCGTTGACGAGTCGCCATCGTGATGTCATCACCGCACTTTTTCGCCATTTGATCGGATCCTTTACCCGTTGTGAATCTGTCACAAGAATTCGGTCGGGCCAATCGGTGCATTCCGGCTGATACAGGATCGGTTTGAGACTGACGCCATCGAATTTCAAATTATTCGGGATTGGTATCTGACAAAAATCCATCAACGTGGGAAGAATATCGACATGGGCCGTGATGGGGTTGACATCGTTGGGTTGATCCAGTTTTCCGGCGGGCCATCGGATGAAAAAAGGAACCCTGTGTCCACCGTCGTATTCACTGCCTTTTGATCCGCGCATTCCTGCGTTGAAAACTTTGCTGCCCGTTGAAGTACCGTTATCTGTTGTGAAAATGAAGATCGTGTTCTGTTCGAGTCCTTCCCGTTTGAGAAATTTTCGGAGCTCACCGACGTTGTAGTCGATATTGGCAATCATTCCATAGAAATTTGCAAGCTTCACGCCGAGGTGCTGGTATGGCTTGCTCCACTCGGGAGGAGAGTGCATCGGGCCGTGTGGTGCGTTGGGGGAAAGATGCACCAGAAACGGTTTTCCCGCTTCTTTTTGAGCTTTAATGAATCGCCTGGCGTATTCGAAAAAGACATCCGTGCAGAATCCTTTGACCGGCACCGGCTTGCTATTGTGCCAGTAGCTGCCATCGAAATAGGCGTTATCCCAGTAGTCGGGAGTCTGTCCGACACCTCCGCCCCCTAGTCGGAGCACTTCGCTGTAACCCCGATCTTCCGGCCGATACGGATAGTTGTCCCCCAGATGCCATTTTCCAAACATGCCCGTTGCGTAGCCGGCGTCTTTGAAAATCTGTCCCATTGTGATTTCATTTTCACGCAACATCGAACGCCCCATAATTGTATGCCAGACACCGGTTCGATTTGTCCAGTGACCAGTCACAAAAGCGGAGCGTGTCGGTGAGCATGTTGGTGAAACGTGGTAATCAGTCAACCGGATCGATTCTGCATGTAGTTTGTCCAGATGAGGCGTTTTCAGGACAGGATTTCCCAGGCAGGACAGATCGCCATAGCCTTGATCATCCGTGATGACAATCACCACATTGGGCCGTTTGGCGCAATCGCATTGGTTTGGGGCGAGGAAAAAAAACGTGACGCACAGGACCCCAAAACGGTGTATTTGATTCATCTCTCTCTCCAATATGGTTAGGCAAGACAGAATCATTGGAGCAGAAACGACTCAGGCTTTCAATCGAATTCGATTCCAGACAGGGGGATGATGAAGCGGTATGGAATAGATATTTTTTGGCGAAAACGGATGGAAACAGAGAAACTCTTGCAGGAGAGGCGGGTTTATTATCCCAGGTGTGTCCGCATCTTGCCAATTTGAACAGGCTTGAACAGGTGCGGTTTCAGGTCGTTTGAAACAGGCGTTTTTAATCTAATTCAGAATAGAGTAAAGGAGCGGGTGAAATGAGGTTGCACGGTATTTTACCAGGGCTTGTGATTTTGGCATGTTCGACATCTCTGCTGTTTGCGGGTCCGGGACCGGGACCAGGAAAGGGTAAAGGGAAAGGAAAAGGTGGTCCTGGTGGTAAAGGAAAGCCGTCGCCGGAAATGATTCTGAAGCATCTCGACAAGGACGGTAATGGGAGCATCAGCAAGTCAGAAGCTCCCGAAAGGATGGCCAGCCATTTTGATAAACTGGATGCTAATGGAGATGGGGCGGTCACTCTTGATGAATTGAAGGCAGCCTTCAAAAAGCGGGGAGAAAGAGGAGAACGTGGAGGCCGGGGTCCTGGGGGTAAGGGCTTTGGTGGCAAAGGAAGGCCAACTCCGGAAGATTTCATTAAAAGGTTCGATAAAGATGGCAACGGAACTGTCAGTAAAGGCGAGTTGCCCGAAAAAATGCAGCAGAAATTTGATAAAATTGATCAAAATTCAGATGGCGCGATTGATGTGAACGAAGTGAAGGCGTTGTTTGCCAAACGTGCTGCAAAGGGTGGGAAAGGCCCTAACGGGCAGAAACCCGCCAATTAGCGTGGCTTGGCTGTTCGAGATTCGAAATGGACAATGATGTTCCACCGGCAAGTTTTCGCTTGCCCTCCAAGCGACTCTACAGGACAAATTCGTTCTGTAGAGTTGTTTCTTTCTATGAGTAATACCTTTCAACAGGCCGTGCCGTTTCGATTCGGAAAGCACCAGATGCATCCAACGGGACGGCCTATTCTGATTCCAACGCGTTCCAGAGGACACCGGTGAAATAGTCCAGTGCGGCTCGCGTTTCGATTTCGGTGACCACTTCGATATTCGAATCCTGATTTCTCAACTTCCGCTGATCGAACAGAGTCATTCCTTTTGTCAGCTTTCCATCTGTTTCGACCTGCATTGACATCAAACGTCGTGAAAAAATTTGTGGTCTGGAAACGGCACAGAGTGCTGCCATTTCATGAAGAGGTACTCCCTCCTGACCGAGGTATCTGCGGGAAGCCCGCAAAGAGTAGGAGAGAAGTTGATCGAACAGTCGCGTGAGCCTGGAATTTTCTACGCGGGGTAAACGGTCGAGTTCCGAAAAATTGAGCAAAAGTTGATTTGAAACATCCAGGGGGACGAGGATCTTGTCTACCGAAGAGTCCATCACGAACTTTGCCGCGTGCGCATCTGCATAAAAGTTGCCTTCAGCCGCTGCTGTAATATTTCCGCCGACATTGATTGATCCACCCAGGCAGATCAGGTTTTCCAGATCCCGCAACAATCCCGGAGAGGATTCTATGGCCAGCTTCAAATTTGTCAGCGGTCCCAGAGTCAGCAAAGTGACTTCACCAGGCTGGGAACGGATGACATCGACAAGAACCTTTACCGCCTGTTTGGGGGTCGCTCGCGGGACAGCTGTGACGGGACAATCCCCCAGACCATTCTCACCGTGAAGCGCTGATGCAGGTATTTCCTGAAGCATTGAGATCGGAACTTCGGATTCATTGGAACAGAAACCGAGACGAGGATGTTTGGGCAAGTCGAGCCGATTGAAGATTGTTTGCAGGTTTCGATTTGCCTGTTCACCACTAACAACACCTTGGCAGGCCGTGACGGCAAGCAGATCAATTTCCGGATCGAGTGCCGCAACGATGATCGCAATGGCATCGCCGATGCCCGCGTCTGCGTCGATGATCAACTTCTTTTTGCGATTTCTCATAAAGATTTTCAGGGCGAATTCGGAAATGGCCAAATCGATGATTTTTCACCCTACACTCCTGGTAGCCGCTATCGTATACTTCAGTTGATGTGCTTTCTACCGAGAATGGCGGGAAGAGGCGAAATCAGGTCAAACGGGAATCCTGATCCCGGGAGCGGGTTGTGATGGAAGATTCTTTACGCGGACAATTTCTTCTGGCGTCGAAACATTTGCTCGATCCGAATTTCTTTCGGACGGTTGTTCTCATTTTGGAACATGGAGCCGAGGGGGCGATGGGCGTAGTTGTCAACCGTCCCTCATCCGTGAATGTTGCCAGTGCCCTGGCCGGTCATATTGATGTCTGTGATTCTGAAAGCGTCATTCATGTAGGGGGGCCCGTCGAGCCGTCCATGTTGAGCATGCTGCACGAAAATCCGAATTTGGGGGCCGATGATATCATGGTCGCCCCTGGCATTTATGTCGGAAGCAGTGAGGA
>JALWSL010000569.1 GCA_027080405.1 Planctomycetaceae bacterium | reverse complement strand
GGGCATGATGCCTTCATAGATTGCGACTTTCCCACCCGGCAAGGCAAAGGCATTCATTGTCGGGGAGCTGATCACGCGAAATTCCCAGTCGTAATCATCTTTTCCCGAAACCGCAGCAATCCGTTTCCCGACACGGTTGACCATTTCAATGTAATGACGGTTGGTTGAAAGCTTCTCCTCAGCGAGAACTTCCTCGTATGCCTGCCTGCCCATCTCGATTTCCTGCTGTTCAGGAATCATGATTACCTGCTTGCGTCCGCTGATCGGAGCGGTTCTGCAACCGATGAAGGTTGCGAGAACAACAAGTGCCGCGACCAGAAAACGGAGATGGGAATAAGCAATGGTGGTTGTCATGATCTGTTTCATTGGCCCTGCTTCCTGCTGGTTCACTCTTATGCAATCCTCGTGAGTGTGGCGGGAAGGGTAATCTGGAAGCAACCAGCAACTCAACGGCGATTCCCATTCCAGGTGTTTAAGGGGCTTTTCAGGCCGATTTTGTAATTTCTACACAAAAAAACAAAAAATACCTCCCCAATATGTCCCCTGTCCAATCCGTTCTCCGCTTTGTTTGTAGAGGCCATGAGGGACTCAATCAAAAACAAATCTCAAACTTTTCACTTAAGACGGGGAACAGAACAATGAAAACATCAACTGCCATCAAAACATTTGTCATCGCCATCGCAATTACTGCAAGCATGAGCGTTTCCAATGCGAAAGCGGATCATCGAACTCGTGTTGTTTCTTCCTGCCATTCCGGTGGATGCTATGTCGTTCCTCAGACTCCTGTTTTGGGCATCTACGGATACGCAACACGACGCGGTATGGTTGTGACAGATGTTGTTCCAGGTTCAGAAGCTTGTCGAATCGGGCTGGAACGGGGTGACGTGATTGTCGAAATCGACGGTCGTTGCATTCACTGCGATCGAGACTACGATATCGCGATGCGAAGAACGGGACGTCGCACCTGCTTGCTGGTCCGAGATGTCAGAGGCTGCGGTCTTGTCACCGTCCACGCTCACCTTTTCTCTCGTTCCGATCTGAGATAGGTTCATCAATTCGATAGACAGATCAGATAAGCAAACAGGTTGACAAGACGAACAGGCCCTCTCCAGGTAACTGGTTGAGGGCTTGTTTTCTTTTTGGGCCGCTCTAATAATTCCCCGGTTATACCGACTAATGGCCCGAGAATAGCGGCAGAGAATTACCGTTCTCGAATCAGGCCAAGAAGAGTATGATGCATCGAAAAAGGCCATGTGATAGTGTTTTCCGGAGCGTATTATTCGGGTCTGTTGCCCGGGGAGTGGGGAAAAGAATCGAAATGAAGACAGAGAGGCGAAAACGGCTTCGGATGGATGATTCTCCAAAGTTGCGCATGATTGTATGGTAGAGACAAACGTGATTCGCTGGAATCGTTTCCCCTGGCTGCTGATCGTCATGCAGGTGGCGTTGATGACAGCCGGTTTGGCCGCGATTGCGCGAGGCGATGAACTGGCCGGAGACTCCGGTCTCTTTTACCGTCAGCTTGTGTGGGTTCTGTTGTCAATCCCCGTTACCGTGCTTGCTTCGATCATTCCGTACCGTGTTTGGCGATCTCAGGGGTATTCCCTCTTTTTTATCAGTCTGCTGTTGTTGATTGTTCCGTATTTCATGCCCGCTCGCGGCGGAGCCCATCGCTGGATTCCATTGGGGCCAATCAATTTTCAACCATCTGAAATTGCCAAGCTGACGTTCATGATGGCTTTGGCCCAATATTTGATGTTCCGCGACAACTATCGCAAACTTTGGGGACTGGTTGTCCCATTTGCTATCACGCTAATACCGATGGGGCTTATCTTACGTGAGCCGGATCTGGGAACATCGCTTCTGTTTTTGCCGGTTCTGTTTGCGATGCTTTTCGCCGCTGGAGCCAAGGGAAAGCATTTGCTGTTAATTTTTACTTTAGGGTTGGCACTGATGCCGGTCGGCTGGCGATTTATGTCTGCTGAACAAAAGTCGCGCGTCACGACCTTGTTTACCCAGAAAGATGAAGGTCCCGCGCCACGTGGCGATGGTTACCATCTTCACCAATCGAAACAGATGCTCGCATTGGGCGGTTTATGGGGAAGTGATATTTCCGGTCCCGCAACCGACGATGAATACCTGTATCATCTCCCGGCTTCGCGAACCGATTTCGTTTTTTGCCTTGTGGGAGAACGGTGGGGATTGTGGGGATGTGTGATGATCATCGGTTTCTATCTCGTCCTGTTTGCCCAAGGGCTGAAAATTGCTTCAAACACCCACGAGCCATTCGGGCGATTACTGGCTGTTGGAATCGTCGCGATTCTTGCGACTCAGTTGATCATCAATACGGGCATGACAGTTGGTTTGATGCCGATTACCGGCTTGACTCTCCCTCTACTCAGTTACGGCGGGTCGAGCATGTTGATGACCTCCGCCAGTCTGGGGCTGTTAATCAATATCGCAATGCGCCCCGGCTTCGAAGTCTCCGGCGACACGTTTCGCTATTGAACAGAAACCGTTCTCATTTCAATGACGATTTTTTCTGATTAAACGCAGGGCTTGGTCAACGGTCTTTTATCTTGAGATTCCGCTCATGTTGATATTTTGTTGTCAATGCGATTTTCACAATAACTCAACCAACTGCGAGTCATTTTCATACAAGCGAATAGCCCGGTGCAATCCGCGAACCTGATCGTATGCAACTCACGATCACATGCTGAAGTTGTCAGACAGCGGCAGTCTTTTCGCCATCCCTCCCTGTTGTTCCATTTTACACCATACTCAAATCAACTGGTTAATTTCCGTGTTCCGTCTACAATAGAGAAGCCATCTGGGCTCAATTTTGTTGATTCCTTTTTTTAACTTCTGATTATCGAAACTTTCCCGAGTGTGGCATGTTTGTATCCGAAAGGGTAATATCACCCTGTGGCCTTTTTTCCATTAACAGAACGAACAACCTAAACATAATTAGATGTCGATACATTTGGTGACAGACCCGGAAGAATCCTTTTCCCAAGACAGGGAAACGTGCGTGGCGAGTCGGTTTCCACGTGTGGGAGCCGTTTCCTACCTGAATTCCAAGCCGTTGATTGAAGGGTTGGAAAATGTCCTGCCTGCCGGGAATCTGCGTCTCGATTATCCTTCCCGCCTGGCCGATGACCTTTCCGCGGGGCGTCTGGATGTCGCTTTAATTCCTTCGGTCGAGTATTTTTACCGTGACGATTACAAAATCCTTTCCGATGCCTGTGTGGCCACACATGGCCCGGTACTGAGTGTCAAACTTTACACTCGCGTCCCTTGGGGAGATATTCGCACCCTGGCTTTGGACGAAGGTTCCCGAACCAGTGCAGCTCTTTCCCGGGTTCTCCTGGCTGAACGGTACGGCGTTGAACCGGCACTGTTCCCGCTGCCGATGTCCCAGTCGATGGCAGAGACAGATTGCGACGCGATCCTGCTGATTGGGGATCGTGCCATTCATCCACCGGCTGAAGATTTTGCTGACACTTGGGATTTGGGCGAGGAGTGGGTCAACTGGACCGGTTTTCCATTTGTTTTCGCCATGTGGGTTTCATCGACGACTGTCGATTCCAGTCAAATTGAGCCACTTTTGAATCAGGCTCGTGATAACGGCCTGCAAAATCTTGGTAAGATCGCGAAGCGGGAAGCGGAACAGCTCGATTTGGAGGAAGAAACAGCCTTAACGTACCTGAAAAAGAACCTGCACTTCAAAATGGGTTCAGCCGAACAAAGGGGTCTGGAACTGTTCCGGGAGCTTGCCTCCAATTTGAGTTCGCCCGGCTGAGCTATTGGGGATTGCTATTTGCCACGTCCCAAAAAGCTGAAC
>JALWSL010000568.1 GCA_027080405.1 Planctomycetaceae bacterium | reverse complement strand
TGTGTCAAGAAATCCCTGTTCCCGTTGCTCGGTACTTTCGCTGCCCGGATTATAGCGCAGCAGAATGACATTCCCTTCGCCTCCGATCGATTTGGCCATTGCCTGAGCCGCAATCTGCCCCCCATGATAATTATCTGTTGCAACATAACTGACAAGCGGTTTGTCATCACCCAAAGCACTGTCAAAAATGACAACGGGGATATTTTCCTCGACGGCATGAAGAACCGGATCGATTAACGCCTGGGAATCGAGTGGTGCCAGAATGATCCCATCAACCTGTTTGACAATGAAATCTTCGACAACGCTGATCTGGCCATCGCGATCATTTTCCAACAGCGGGCCTTTCCAGATGATTGTCACATTTCCCGCTTCTTTGGCCGCCTTTTCTGCTCCCGCATGAACGGACTTCCAGAACTCATGCGTAGTCCCTTTGGGAATGACGGCAAATCGGTATTTCTTCTGCCCGGCCGTTTTTCCGTTTCCGTTGGAACTGGAAGGCGCGTTACTGCACGAGACAAGTAATAGAAGACAGAGAAATGGAATCAGGCGAATCATAGTCTTGTTCTCCACAAGGGTATTCTTGAATAATCGAAACCTCTTGATCTTTGGGGCACGTTTACTTTCCATACTCGGGGAGAAACAGATTAACGCTGTTTCCCCAAACTAGGGTAATGATGGATTTTTCAGGAAATCAATCAACCGCTTGGCATTGGGGGCGGCCTCGCACACTTTGTCAGGATCAATCTGTGCGAGGATTTCAAAGGCATGTTTTCCTTTGCCGTATTCCCCTTTTGTTGTTGTGTTTCGTGTTGCCAACTTCAAGGACTTGAAAACATCTGCTTTGGAAATAGTCTCAATCCTGTTATTCCCCGGCAAAGCATTTTCCCTGAAACCCTGTCCGAAATACGTCCTCAAACAATCTCGATCAGCCAGAAACCACGATTCCATACATTCAACCATCAGATAAGCATGTGCGTCTGTTGCATGTTCCGGCTTTTCCCAACCATCATGCTTTTTTAGATGAGTCCATTGATGACTGGTTCCTGAAAAAGGAAATTCGCTGTCAACAAGCAAAAGGGGCAGTGTATCTTTCTTACGGTTTTTCAGTGCAGTACAGAAATCCTTGTAGGCGGCAGCTCGACTTCCACAGGCGGTCAGGGCGGGCATCGTCCCTGATAACCTCGCATTTTCGAGGAACAAACGAAATCCTTTGCGACATTCTGCCCTGTGTTTTTTTGTGTTTCCTGCGCCTTCGATGAAAATCTCGATTTTCACCAGCGGTTTCCTCCAATTTGTCCCTTCGTCCAAAGTTCTCCCAAAGAATAATCCTCCAGCCAGTCTTTTAGTTCCTCTTTGCAAAGCCGCCTCATTTGTGATGCGTCACCCCGTTTTTCACAAACAATGACATCTTCCGGAGAATCGGACAAGCAATCAACCAGAACATCTGAGTGGGTCGTCACAATCAATTGCGTTCTGTTGGATGCCTCCTTAAGTAACTTTCCAATCGTTACAACAACGTCCGGGTGCAGTCCCAATTCCGGTTCTTCGATGCAGATGAGTGGCGGGGGCTTGGGGTGACACAAAATTGCCAATAAGCACAAATATCGTAACGTTCCATCAGAGAGGCGAGTGGCGGGTATATTGAATCTCCCCTCGTGCAGAAACACCTGTGCTGTACCTCCTTCGATAATGACATCAAAGTCCTGCACAGCGGGATAAAGTTCTTTGAGATACTGCAAAATTGTCTGCTTGGCACCGATATCTCGTCGGATATTGCTCAATATCATCGCCAGGTTTGCACAATCTTCCTCCAGAAAGTCATTTCTCAAATCGGTTTTTTGTGGTTGACGGGGAGGAGCGTATCGACCGAATGACCATTCTCGGAAAAAACGCATCTGTGTGAAGATGGTCACAAGGTAGGTGATTTCTGGATATTGATCCGGGTCTTTCCGCTGTGCCAGAATGGATTTTTCTGGATCGACATCTTCTCTTTTTAGCGCTCGTCTATCTCCCTTTACAGTGAGCAGTGGGTGATTCCCTTGGAACCTGTAGAAGAAATAGGGGTCTCTATCATGGGTATTGCGACGAGATTCCTCTTCAATGCGCTCGTCTACAAGTTCGAACCTTTGTGATGATTCTGTAAAGCAAATCGAGTGGCGTATATTCTTTTGGGCATTCGGAAGGGGATTATTAACAACAACCTCAATGGATGCAGTTGCACGTTCCTTCCCCTTCCAGAGCCAATCAATTATCCCGCCGCCCGCACGAATAGTATCAGCGATATCGGCCGGTGCTGATTGAAACAGCGACAGTACTTCGATCAGATTTGATTTCCCCGAACCGTTTGGCCCGATTAAAACATTGAGAGGGCGCAACTCCAGATCAATTCCCTGCTCATCGAAGGAGAGCAGCTCTTTGATGCGAATCTTGTGTATGAATTGCCCCATCTTTTTCTTTCAAAATCACAATCTGGTCGGCCACTCATTCTCCACGACTACGATTTCGCCAACTCTCTTAACACTTTGTGCAAAATACCACCGTGACGGTAGTATTCTATTTCTACCGGGGTATCGATTCTACAGGTGGTGACGAAGTGGACTTCGTCGCCGTTCGCCTTGGTGGCAGTTACTTCAACGGCCTGTTGCGGTTTGAGATCGTCACCCAGCTCGATATGGAATGTCTCGGTGCCATCCAGACCGAGGGACTGGTAATCTTCCCCTTCGCGGAATTGCAAGGGCAACACGCCCATTCCTACCAGGTTCGAGCGGTGAATCCGTTCATAAGATTTGGTGATGACGGCTCGAATGCCAAGCAGGTATGTTCCTTTAGCCGCCCAGTCGCGGGAAGAACCGGTGCCGTATTCAGAACCGGCCAGGACAACCAGCGGCGTGTTTGTCTCCTTGTATTTTTGAGCGGCATCGTAAATCGACATTTGCTCGCCGGTCGGATGATAGACCGTCACGCTCCCTTCCGTTCCCGGTGCAAGCAGATTACGCAGGCGGATATTGGCGAAGGTGCCTCGCGTCATCACACGGTCATTACCCCGGCGAGAGCCGTAGCTGTTGAACTCGGAAACTGGTACTCCCTGTTCCTGCAGATATTTTCCTGCCGGGGAATCCGGCTTGATCGCACCAGCCGGGCTGATGTGATCGGTTGTGACCGAATCTCCCAGTAAAACCAGACAGCGGGCTTTTTCAATCGAACGGATTGGTGCCGGTTCGGCTGGCATATCGACAAAAAACGGAGGTTCCTGCACATAGGTGCTTTTTTCGTCCCATTCAAAAATGTCTCCCTCGGAACTGGAAATTTTTTGCCATTGTTCCGGCCCCTGCGATGCTTTTGAGTATTGCTCGATGAATGTTTCTGGCGACATACTGCCTGCAATCGCGTCAGCAATTTCTTTTCTGCTTGGCCAGATATCTTTCAGAAAGACGTCGTTACCATCCGCATCCTTACCGAGTGGTTCGTTGACCAGGTCGAAGTCGGTTGTTCCTGCAATCGCGTAAGCAACAACAAGTGGTGGACTGGCCAGGTAGTTCGCCTTGATCTGTTGGGAAATGCGACCTTCAAAGTTTCGATTTCCTGAAAGAACCGAGCAGACAACCAGGTCCCCTTCAATCACAGCATCGGAAACGGCTGGGGGCAGGGGACCGCTGTTGCCGATACAGGTTGTGCAACCATAACCGACAATGTTGAAGCCGAGTTTCTCAAGCGAAGGGAGCAATCCCGAGCGTTCCAGATAACTGGTGACGACCCGGCTGCCAGGGGCAAGGGAAGTTTTTACCCACGGTTTTCTCGATAACCCTTTTTCCACCGCCTTTTGTGCGAGTAAGCCCGCTGCAATCATCACGGAAGGAT
>JALWSL010000567.1 GCA_027080405.1 Planctomycetaceae bacterium | reverse complement strand
GTGGGACATCCGGTGGATGCGCCAAGCCGATTGAATTACCGGTTACTCCTGATGGTTTAGTCGGCAACATCCCCTGTTTGTGCGATCCCTTGATGAAATGGACTGCACCATTTTCTTTGGTAACGGGATCGATCGCCACCCAGAGCGTCAGCATATCTGGAGGCGTCTGACAGAAATAGGCATTGTCCTGGTGAGGCGGCACCCCGGAGCCAACACGGGCCGGTTTACTGAAAGTTTCCACGCCTTTGAGGAGAGGTTCTCCGTTTACCAATTTGGCAATCAGGGAGAGAATTTCAGGCCGATGTCCAAGCTCTTCAAAATAGGGATTGTATAAATTGAGCCGCCAAAGATTGCGAATCGTTTTGCCATCCGCTTCCAGTGTGCGTGCATCGATCGGCTTTGTTGGCAAATCTTCGCGAATGTACCGCTGCAGTTCATGACGAATTTTAGCAACCATTTCCTGCGAAAAGAAATCGCGAATGCGCACCACACCATCGTTTCGGTAATCGGTCACAATTTGATTCTCGTCTCTCATTCTCTTTTCTCCAGGGTATTCCGGCAAGTTCCACGAAGACGCCGCTGTCAATTCGCAAATGGAGAGACCAGTCCCACACTGTTTACCGATTGAACCCGATAAACCGGTTTCCCGTTTTGGGGGGCTGTGCGGTCAATGTAAAGCATTTTAGCCAGGGGCGTTGTCGGAGAGTCGGAATACGTCATTCCCTGAAACAGGGGCCGACCATAATTGTTTTTTGGCTTTTCCGGAACCTGGGCGATTCTCTTGCCGTCACGCTGGATGACAAAGGCCCGTAATCCACTTTCGAAATCTGCTTCAGCCGTCCATGTTATCTGTATCGAGCCGTCTTCAAGTCTTTTTGTTTGCACGTTCGTCGGGGCTGGAGGGGGAGTGGTATCGTTGACAGTGCCGGTCTTAATGAACTCCATCAACTTAGGCTTCATCGTTCTGTTCCAGTCAGCAATGGCGTCAGCCACAGGCTGCAATTCCGTTGAATCTTCCGTGGCGGGTAAGCGGTGGGCGAGCCAGAAATCGAAAAACGGAATGGCGAGATAGCGCGAATCGCCACATTCATGACCGGTTTTGGGGTCGGGGGCAAATTCAAAAAAGGGAGCTCCTTTTTCGAGATAGGCTTTCCGCATCGCCACAATTCCGTCCCAGGCCCTGTGGAATCGTGGATGCCCTTTCTCTCTTAACCCGGGATTCCCCATGACGGGCACCTGGTAGGCCGCCGCGGATAAGTGTGGAGCCTCGATTTCTCCTTTCGTCCAATAACCAAACGCGGTTCCGGATTGCAGCCAGATCGCCACAATTCGCTTCGGGTGCATGGTCTGCATCAAACTTGCCCAGAATCCTCCTCCCGAATGTCCCCAGATGCACCAGGGGACTGTTGCAACTTCTGCGTGCGCTGTTGCCTGGGCGAAGTAATCGAGCGACTGCAGGTACCGCCTGTCCGAACCGTTCCGGGCATCGCACCACAATCTGCAGTTGACTCCTTTTCGTGGTTCGTAGGAAGAGCCCATCAAGGCGCAATCCCATTTTTTCGCAAGTGCCTGCCAATGCAGATCGTCAGCCGCAGTTCGCCCGCTCATCGAGGAACCGGGGCCACAACCATGCTGATGAACAACGATTCCTCGGAGCTTTTTGACGTCCTTCGGCACCCACAAATAGTAATCGACCGAAAGTTTCAGTTCGCCCTCCCGGGCGATGGCGGGGTAATGAATTTGATAGACCATTCCGCCTGTTGACTGATGTTCCGAGGTGGTCGGCTGCTGCGCTGCCCGGACAAGAGGCACAATTTTCTTTTCCAACTGTTCGGCCTTCACGATGGCTTCATTCAGCGGGAGGCCACCTTTCACGCGCGGATGTTTATGCCCAATTTCCTTGAGCCAGGCATCATGGAGAAGGCGTCCCCGCTGTGTCATCAGCTTTTCCAGTTGAGCAGGAACCGGGGTAAACGATTCGATCCCCCATGCCCTGAGAATCGTCTCTGCGATAAGACGATGCCCTTCGCTGTTGGGGTGGATACCGTCGGGAGACAGAGTGAAGTCGGGATTTTTTTTGCGTTTCTCTGCCACATACGCCGCCATCGGGGTGTGAATGTCGATTACCATTTCCGCGAGATTCTCCTGTTGCAGAATCCAGCGTCCATACCGTTTGAGGACATCGTCATAATTTTCGTACATGGCAAAGTAGGCGTACTGTTTCTGACCTGCCAGCAGCAGTTTTCCCTTCCCTTTCAACGGAACGGGATCAAAAGGAGGGGGAGTGAGCAGAATAATTTTTGCACCAGCCTGATGAACGGTCGCAGCAACTTTTTTCAACCCCTGCTGATACGCCTGAAATCTTTCCTGGCTGAATGGGTAGTAGATGCCATCGTTCATGCCATAACAGGCGACTACCAGATCCGGTTTGATTTTGGTCAGTGCCCGTTGAAGCCGTTCGTTCACATCCGGACGCGGGAAGGGATGCTCCGGTTCGCTGAGTCCGCAACATGTTTCGCTCCCCAGTCCGATGTTGATAATTTCGGGCATCGGTTGCACATTTTGCAGGCGGAGTTCGGTTTCAAGCAGGTAGACGTAGTGACCTGCGTGTGTAATCGAATCACCGATAAACAGGATCCGCCTGGCGTTCAGGGGAAAGGAATTCGCCTGAGCCTGTGTAAAAAGGCAGAGAACCGAAAAGCTGGATGCGACTGCAAGTTGTACGATTTTTTTCATGAGAGAATCACGCTTTCACTGTTTCGTTTGGAGTGTACTGCCTTGATGCACCAATTGAAAATGGGGTCAGTTGCGTTACGTCATTTCACTTCACTTCACTGGTGGAAACTTCTTCCTTTATATCAGAAATTTTTGGCTGGTTTCCTGTTGGCTGTGATCTTATTGCCATCTCAATTGCCATCTCATTTTTTTGCAGATGGAATTTCACAATAATCGATGAACGTGGCAATTTCTGAACGTAAGTCGGCACGATTGATGATGCGGTCGATAAAACCGTGTTCGAGCAGGAATTCACTGGTCTGAAAATTCTCGGGGAGTTCAGATTTGACCGTCGCCGCAACAACGCGCGGCCCGGCGAAACCGACCAATGCCTTCGGTTCTGCAACAACCAGATCACCCAGAGAGGCAAAGCTGGCGGCAACGCCTCCCATGGTCGGATTGGTCAGGACGGAAATATACAACCCGCCCGCCTGGTGATACCGCCCAAGTGCAGCGGAGACCTTCGCCATCTGCATCAGGGAAAGAATTCCTTCGTGCATCCGCGCGCCACCTCCCGAACCGCTGACGATAATCAGGGGCAGCGAAAATTCTGTTGCCTGCTCGATTGCACGAGTCAGTTTTTCTCCCACGACCGACCCCATGCTTCCCATGATAAATGCAGAGTCGGTGACTCCAATGACCAGAGGACGCCCCCGCAGATACCCCCGTCCGGTGACACAGGCGTCGACCAGCCCGGTTTTTTTCTGTTCAGCAACAAGCCGTTCCGCGTACGGTCTGCTGTCGACGAATTTCAGCGGATCGACAGAACAGATTCCTGCGTCCCATTCTTCAAAGCTTCCTTCATCAAGAAGCTGATCGATGCGAACGCGAGCCCCGATATAAAAGTGATGATCGCACTCAGGACACAGCCCGAGCAGTTTATCAACCTGATTGCGATAAACAGTCGCGCTGCACCCCGGACATTGGATCCACAGCCCTTCAGGAACACCTCGCTTGGCGGGTCGCTCGGAATTTTTGCTTTCATCTTCAGCCATGCTTGTTGTCACACTTTCAAATTACTGCTTGATTATTCCACTGTTTTTTTCACTGTTTTCAACTGATCGGGCACAACAAAATGACACAGGGTCGCCTTCAATATCGTTCCCAACTTGGGATATAAAAGTGCCGTAACGACAGGCGATCAGGTTGCCGCAGCAACAAACATCTGTGTAGAACCGGCAGGGTTTCCATGCAATAGTCATCATGAACATCGTGGGGCGAAGTGGTGAAAAGTTGTCGGCTTTCGATTAATTCGAGAGCAGAAGCTATTTGATGAAACATCGTAGCGATCACTGCGAGGTACGGGGCCATTTCCAATCCAGGATTGATATCACTACTGATGAAGCGTTTGAACCTGACAGCGATCCGCGGATTTTCCCGGTTGTAACAGACAGAGTTTGCGCCCCTCGACAATGCAGGCAATCAGACTGGCCAGCGGCTCGGCGGCAACAATCAAAACAGTCGTCTTTTTTTTGACGTACTTTTTTAGAACTTTTTCAATCCGTTTCGTGACCTCGCCCGTCGGCTCCGCATTGGGAATCGAAACGTCTGTAGGAGATTCTTTCCAGTGTCTATAAATGGAAGGGTACTTCCGTTTCACCTCATTCAGTTCGAGCCCCTCCCACAGCCCCTGATTGACATTCTTCAGCTTCTTGCTGGCTTTGTGAGGAACGTCAAGAGTCTCGGCAATTATTTGAGCCGTTTCCAGAGCGGGATTGCGGGGACCGGATAGAATCAAATCAATCTGCTGATCCTGCAGTGAACTGGCCAGGATGGCTACTTCCTGACGACCAGTTTCGTTCAGGGGAAGATCCAGACCACCCTGGATACGATTTTGATTGTCAAAATCGGTCTGTCCGGGACGAACTAACAATATCTGGCACATCGATAAACCAAGACAAGAACAAGACTGCAACGAAACCCCAACGAAAGGATTTCATTCGGGCAGCCCGGAATAAAACAGATCAGACGGAACCGAATGACGATTCCCGTCGAGCGTATCCTATCGTTTTACCGCTCCAATTGCAGCCAATAATTGCGAATGAGCCTCGGAATAATCAGGCTCATTGAATACTGAACTTCCGCACACAAATGTGTCTGCTCCTGCCGCTGCGCAATCGCCGATGGTGGCAACGGCAACCCCACCATCAATCGAAAGCAGTTGATCGTTTCGCAGTAACTTCTTGATATGGCTCAATTTATCCAGGGCAACGGGCATAAATTTCTGTCCTCCAAACCCCGGTTCCACGCTCATAACCAAAATGAGATCGCAGTGAGGGATGAAGGCTTCGATTTTATCAACAGGCGTTCCCGGATTGATGGCCAGGCCCGCCAAACAGTTTTTCTCTCGAATCCGTTCCAGCAGATCTGTCGGTTGCGGGACAGCTTCGATGTGAAAAGTGATGGCGTCACAACCGGCTGTAACGTAATCGTCAAGATATTTGGCGGGGTCGGAGATCATCAAATGCGCATCGAAAGGTAACGATGTCAGTTCCCGCATTCGTTCGATGACCATAGGCCCATAAGAGAGATTCGGCACAAAGTGGCCATCCATCACATCCAGATGGAGCACGGGAAAATCAGCCCGTTCGAGCCGTGCGATTTCCCGATGCAGATTTCCGAAATCGCATTTCAACATCGAAGGAGCGATTAAAGGGCGACGCGTCAGAAGTTCTTGCAAGCGATTAGCCATGCTGGTTCTCGACAGATAAAAAAGCGGGTTGTGACCCCAGGACAATTTGAAACGGACTCTTCTGGAAGCAGGCTGTGACAGGGAACAAAACGGGCGCTTCGGAACGCAGCACTCTCAGACAGTCAAGGCGTGCCGCAACGCCCTGTTCGCTATCTACCCGAATTTCGGCTATTAGTTGGCCACTTCAGCTTTAGTTGGTTACTTCAGTTGCCTTTTTTCCTGCGCCCTTCTTTTTCAACCTGGGGGCGGGAATGCGTTTCAAGCTGAACTTGCGGCAAACTGGCTGATTGATTTTGAATATTTCGTCTTCAATCTTTTTGGCCTCTGCATTGGCCTGTTCAACCCGTTGATCCATTGTCGCGATCTTTTCCTTATACGGGGCAATTTTCGCTTCCCATGTTTTCAAGGCAGCTGGGTCTTCCGGCTTCGAGGCAAGAATTCGGGCGTAGGCCTGGAATCGAGACCACTCTCCACGCAACTTTTTGATTGGTCCTGCATTACGGGTCGCGTTCAGAGCGGCCACTTTGGCAGCTTGCTGGTACTGCGGGGTTTTCCTGTTTTCCTGAAGCTCAATATGTCTTTCAAGGGCTGTCGAGTGAAACACACCGACTTCGTTTCCATCAATACTGAGACGATAGAAACCCGGTTTCAGACCGTGGATTTCCAGAGCCTCGCGTGTCATTTTATGCCCCAGTTTGGTAATTTTGACACCTAGTTCGGCATTTTCCGGGAGCACCCAGGGGAGAGAATTGGCGAGCCAGTTGAATTCAAGACCATCTTCTGTTGCCTTCAATTCAGTTACTTTACCGCCGGCAGTTCTTGCCTGAAATCCTTTTCCCCGGGTATTCCGGATGCGGATATTGGAAAGAGATCGTGGCAGGCCCAAATCATTCACCATTGCAAACGCCATCACAACCTGGCCAGGTTCATTGGGATGCACTGCATCTCTTATCATGGTAAATTTCGGGTCGAGTTTTCGTTGATTGACCGTCAACTGGTTCAAAGGGCCATACATATCGACATAGCCATAACCGGAACGAACGGCAACTTCGCGAACCCAGGCACCATAATACGCCATGACACCATTGTACTGGGAGACAGCGGCTTCATTGGAGTTCCCTCGTGGATTCATCCGTCGAGCACGGGCATCGAACATGGTCGGAGTCATCAGAATGGGAGTTGCCCCAATCGCCTTGATTTTCTCCACCACTTTCGCCATATCATTTTGATAGGTCTCGAAGAATTCCTGATTGAATGGCGTATAACGTCCATCATTCATTCCCAGCAGGACGGTTACATATTTCGGTTTGTAAGCGGCTACATCTTTATCGAATCGTTGCAGTGCGTCCCATGCTTTCGCACCACCGACCCCCGCGTTGTGGACACGGATCCGCTTGTTTGGAAACCTGGTGTAAATGTAGTCTTCAAAATATTGTGTGTACAAGCATTGGTGTGTGATGCTGTCCCCCAGCAGAACGACGGTATCGCCATCTTCGAGCACCATCTTGTCAAGCGGTGCCCGGAACTCCTCAGCGGGAAGCGATCGGACAGAAAGGAAAGTTCCTGAAGTGATCAACGCAAACAGAGTTGCCCAAACGAGAAAATTTCTCCTGATGTCGCCTTCTGTTTCATTCGTGTCGAGAAACGGCATGATCGATGCTTCCTATTTACTGGGGAAATGAATTTATTGCACCACAATAACAAAAAGAACGTCCTTTCCATGAATGTGAAAAGACGTTCTTCCGAGTCTACAGAAATATTTCTGTTAATGCCACTTCGGTGTGACTTACTTTTTCTTTTCAGGTGGGGCAGGCTTTCCGGTTGCAGCCGGTTTTTTCTCTCCGGCCGCTTTCGGGGCTGTTTCTTTTGGTGGAGTTGGGCTAGCCTTGGGGGGTGCCGTTGACGGCGCGCCCGGTTTCAGTTGTTGGATCATCTGCATGAACGGCGCCATGGCTGCAAAAACTTCTGCCTGCAACTCTTCTTTTGTCTCCACTTTTTCGAGCTTGCCGAGGAAGCCATCAAGCATGGCAAGTGTCTGCAAAGCGGAGTCCTTGTTCTCCTTCATCTGAGGGGCCAGCTTGGCAATATCTTTCCGGGCCTTTTCCACCTGTTCTTTCCATTTATCCGGTTTGATATCAACTGGAATCCATTTACCTTCTACTTTGACAAACTCCTGTTCCTTTGGTTTTTTACCAGGAACCTCGATTTTCAACAGGGCGGTGTCACCATTGGTCTCGACAAGTGTAACTTTGGTGTCGGCGATGTCGCTCAATTTCGCTTCTTTTCCCTGCTTCGCACTCGCCAAGTCGGCCAATGGTTCAATATGGGCAAAAAACGCGGCTCCCGTTGTTTCCAGGAATTTCCCTCCCTCAAACTTTTTCATTTTTTCCAGACTGGAGATATCGCTGGCGGTCAATGTATCAAGCAGTCCGACGATGTGATCGAAAGCCTCTTCCGCCTCTTTCTTCTCCATTTTCAGGCTGGCCAGATAATCGGGGTCAAGCAGAATATCTTTTTTCGCCTTCAGAATGGATGACACTTTTTTGATGGCCCCAACACTACGGTTCCACACTTCGTCGTCCATATTCTCTGAAAACAGGTGAACCAGATCATTGATATCTTTTTGATAACTGGCAGGAAACGCGTCCCAGACGGAAGTGGGGCCTTTTGCCAGACCTTCAAACCAGGCCTGAACCGCCACTTCCGGTTTCAGATTTGACGAACCCGTTGTTGGAGTTTTGCTTGTACCTGGAGCAGGTGTGGGAGGGGACGTTTTCTTTGGTTCCGGTTTCGGTTCCGTTTTGGTTGAAGCCGGTGCCGCCTCTTTTTTCATCTCCTTGTTTGCCTGCGAAGTGGCTGCTTCCGGAGCGGCTGCTTCCGGTGATTTCGGAGCATCTGCCGTTTCTTTCGTTTCAGGAGCTGTCGCTGCAGCACCTTCAGGGGCCGTTTTCGCTGCGGAATCCGGTGAGGACTTATCGCCGCTACAACCGATAACAGATACACCCATCAACAGCGCCAGCAGGGCTGACAGGGCACGACTCTCACATTGCATGAATACCAAATTCATGGGGTAAACCTCTCCATTTTGAGCTCATTGAATTAACATCAGACTTCCCGGTCTGATACAGCCTCATTCTTACACCAACATCGTATTGATATCAGACGAGAAAGTCCACCTTCAGGCTTGAGTTTGGCTGAGTCGGTGCTGGTCGGGGCGCAGCTGGAAATATCCATTTCAATGAAATGGCGATCAAACAAGGAAATCTAACAAAGAGAGAACAAGACACGAGGTTTCAATTGAGCGTCAACAGCTGCCCGGCCTGCTGAACCTGTCACGGCTGGTCTTGTTTTTTTGAGGGCCAGAGAGTCAACAAGGCAATCAGTCCAATCACGGGGGCCAGGCCGACGATAATCAGGCCGAGTTTGTAGCTGCTGTTTGCTTCGATGTAACGCCCCAGATAGATCTGATTCGTGCTGGCAACGACCCACGCAAAAGCAGCCAGCAGACCGGAAAGAATTCCCATTTTCTTCTCGGAAAGTTCCTGTGCCAACGAATAATAGAAGGGGTGCAGTCCCAATATCCCTCCCGCTGCGGTGTAGAGCAGCACAATCATCAACAGGCCATCTCCCACAAACGGAATCAGGGCAGCCGAGGCGGTCAGCAAAGTGAAGACCGCAAACCCGACTTTTCGAGCGCTATGTACTTTCAGCCCGCGAAAGACGAGGGCAGAGGTCAGAACACCGGAAAGAATACAACCGATATCAGCCGCGATGAAGTAGCCCGACATCAAACCGCGTGTCGCATCTTTCGAATAGCCGTGATAGTCCTCCAGAAACATCCCCAGCCAGGCGCGTAAAAACTGCCAACTGACAGTCAACATCGCAATCACAATCGCCAGCGTGATGATGCGCAGAATCAGATCGGACGGTTTTTCTGGCAAATCGCTCGAGGCAGGAATTTCGGTCAATTCTTCCGGTCCTGTTTCTTCCCCGACTGGCTGGACAGGCAATTCTTCCTCGTCATCCAGAGAAGCGGAAAGATCCCGGCGTCCGATCAGGAGAAACCAGACCGGAACCCAGACCAAACCAGCCAGTCCGATCGACCAGAATGGAAATTCCCATGTTTGACCGGCTCGTTCAGCCGCCGCGATATAAAGTGGCACGATGATCGCCCCCAGAGAGGCACCACTTTGTAAAATACTGTTCCCCAATGTGCGGTCTTTGGGAGAAAGAACCGCGCGAACCGTCAGCAGTGCACAGGGCCAATGTCCCGCTTCGAAAACACCGAGCAGAATGCGGCACATCAACAGCCAGCGAAACACGGCTGTTCCTGGAGGATCGGCAGGCGATTCAAGTGTTGCTTTTACCCATTCACTTCCTGCAAAGGCGGTTGCCAGTCCTGCCAATGACCAGCCGGTAATGACAATCGGATAAACAAAACGTGGGCCGAATCGATCGGCGATCAGGCCGAAAAAGATGGAACCGAACGCAAAGGCATATCCGAAATAGCCTTCGACCATTCCGATGCGTGCTTCCCCCAGACTGAAATTCTTTTTGAGGATGGGCAGTGTCACAGCGAGAGCCTGGCGGTCCATGTAATTCAGCATCGTTGCCAGCAGCAGAACGGCGCAGATAATCCAGGGCCATTTTGAAGCCCGGCCTTCATTGTTGTTCAGAGATTCCATTTTTCGCCGTTCCAGTCGATGACTCGTTGTAGATAACGCTCAACACCATCGGCAAAACAGGCGAAAAGCGATTCTCCTTTTTCAGCAGACGCAGCCGAGGGGGTCCCGATGTGCCCCGGTTCGCTGCAGTCGGTCATTGTCCAACCGCGATACCCGGGGGCTCCTCCGGTTCCGAAGGGAACTTCCGGGACATCTTCGAGTTCTGCTTTGACCAACTCCGGACGGATACGCAACATCATCGAGGTTTCCCATTCCCCGGCGTGCCCCATTCGATTTTGAACGTAGTCGGAACGTGAATCGTTCGGCAAAGCGGAATCCCAGTACGTCAGCCCAAGCAGCAACAGGTCATTCCGATTGCGATACTGTTGACGCAATTCAAACAATGCCTGCTGAAAGGGTGTTGCGTTCCCTCCATGACCATTAATAAACACGAATCGGGTAAATCGATGGGCCAAAAAACATTCCACCAGATTTTTCAGTAGATCGAGATACAACCTCGGTTCGGCTGAAAGCGTGCCCGGCATCCCCAGGTGATGATGCGAATTACCGAACCATTGCAGAGGCGCGAACAGTAGCCGTTCGGCAAGCGGTCTTTCCTGAACCCGCCGCATCAATTCTCCCAACAGCAGGCTATCCGTAAACAGAGGCATGTGCAGCCCATGCTGTTCACAAGCGGCAATCGGAAAAACAACCGGGGTATCGCGGGAAAGGGAATCGACCTCTTTCCAGGTCATTTCAGCCAGATTCATGACGTGGCTCTTTCAGGACTGAAGGTCAAAAACCAGTGACAAACTTCCGAATTGATGTATTACTGATGAATTGATGATGAGTGCTCCTGAGCGTTTATTATCTGCGGGATGCCACAAAACATGATACGCCAATGACCGCCATCTCTGCCATCACTGCCATCTCCGGCTAAACGCTAAGCAAAAAAGAGACGTTCCGCGGTGCCGCGCAGCATTTCCTGCCTGTCGGCCTCGCTGAGAAAATCAATCCTGTCGCGAATCAACGCGATGGCGGGATCATAACTGTAATTTCCCTGCACCTGATACGGACAGTCACTGGCCCACATCAACCGTTGGGGACCGTATGCTTCATAAACACGTTTGATCAACGGAATTAAATCGAGATAGGGAGCCTTTTTCTTCCCGAGTGCATAAAAGGCGGATGTCTTCACGTACGTTGTCGGGAACCGGGCCAATCTGCAAAGGGCATCGAGTGGGCCTTTCTCGAATTTTCCGCTCAAACCGATTCGGGCAAAGTGATCAATCACAACTTTGGTACCCGGAAATTTCTGGCACAGGGCATCGATATATTTGACATCCTGCGGATTGATCAACGGACAAACAGCCGGGTTCTGTTCGCGGGCCGCTTTCCACAAGTTCGCCATCCCTTCGTCATCCACCCAGTTTTTGGCATCATCCCCGTGGGAATGAATCCGAAAACCGCGCACACCTTTTTCCGCCAATTGCTTCATCTTGCAGGAAACATCGTTGCGACGATGATCCACAATTCCCACTCCGGAAAAAACGCCCGGGTACTTCGCAATCATGTCCAGCATATAACTGTTATCGAAGCGATAAAAACTCATTTGGATAAGCACAACACGTTCAACGCCGGAAGGTTTGCAATGGGCGAACAACTCCTCTGGAGTGAAGCTTTTGGGCTGCATGTCTTTCACGGTGAAATTTTTATCCAGCGGATAGCGTTTGGTATCCGGCGTCCAGACATGGACGTGAGCATCGATCCAGCCGGGCCTTTTTGAGTTGCCGGCATTCGCAGGAGAACCGGCAGTCAGAGAAACCGCACCGGCAACAGCCAACGCGCCAAATTCACGCCGAGACAGAGTCCTTTTTTTCCGAGAGGACATGACCTGCTCCCCCTCCTTCTCCCTGAGTGATTTATATTGAAGAAATAACCCCCGAAATGTCTGATACCCAGTATCACCAATGAAACAGACGCTGTCAATGGCTCAGAGTTCCTGTTGCGTCATTGATCGAGGGACATCCAGAAACAAGAGATATCCGGGAGAATTCAGAGATGTGATTATTGGTGAAAAAAGCGGTGCTCACTTCTCGGTTTCTCAATGATTCCGCAGAACTGCAGAAGCCATATCTTCGACATTCTCCTCTTGATTGTCTTCAAATGCTTATTAGAATAGATGTACCTGCCTGCCGGGTCATTGCTCGGCTACCCCCCTTCGATAAGGTTGGAGGATCGGCGCTTCCCCGTAACCGCTTCGCATTTCGGGATTGAATTTCAATCTGGTTTTGTCCATCAGCTTGCCAGCTTGAGCCTTCCGGTGGAATGAAGGGAGCGGTGGTTGTTGAATTCCGATAAGACGGAGTTTCGTATGCCTGCTTCCTGCGCGAAAACCATGTTTCGTTTTGCTCTTCTTGTTTCTGTCCTGTTGATCCTGCCGTTATCGGGCCAGGAAATCTGTGCGGGAGAAAAGGCGGGAGAGAAGCGGCCTGTTGATTTTGCCCTGCAAATTCGCCCTTTGCTTTCTGATGCCTGTTTTCATTGTCATGGCCCGGCTGAAGAAGATCGCGAAGCTGATCTTCGTCTGGATGTCAAAAGCAGTCTGTTTTCTCCCGTTGCAGAAGGCGGGATACCAATTGTTCCGGGTAAGCCTGAGCAATCTCTTGTTTACGAACGAATTGTGACAGACGATCCGGACTTGCAGATGCCCCCGGCTGATTCCGGAAAGAAACTTTCCGCCGAACAGAAAGAATTGATACGCCGGTGGATTGCCGAAGGAGCGAATTGGTCTCAGCATTGGGCGTTCGTTCCGCCCGCCCGTCCCGCTCTTCCTCAAGTTAAAAATGAGCAGTGGGTGCAAAATCCGATTGATGCGTTTGTGCTCCACAAGTTGGAAGAGAACGGTTTGTCGCCCGCTGCCAAGGCAGATAAATTGAAACTGCTGCGTCGGTTATATCTCGATTTGACCGGCCTGCTGCCCTCTGTGCGTGAAATCGACCAGTACATGAAAGATACCAGCGGTCATGCGTACGAGAAGAAAGTTGAGGAGCTGTTGAACTCGCCCCACTATGGTGAAAAATGGGCCAGGCATTGGCTCGATGCGGCCCGCTACTCCGATTCCGACGGCTTCGAAAAGGATAAACCGCGTTTTGTCTGGAATTACCGCGACTGGGTGGTTCGTTCACTTAACAGGGATTTGCCCTACAATCAGTTTCTGATTGAGCAACTCGCCGGAGATATGCTCGAACATCCAACACAGGACCAGATTATTGCGACCGGTTTTTTGCGGAATTCGATGCTTAATGAAGAAGGCGGAGTTGATCCGGAACAATTCCGCATGGAGGCGATGTTCGACCGCATGGACGCGATCGGGAAGAGCATTCTGGGCTTGACGATTCAATGTTGTCAGTGCCATTCCCACAAATACGATCCGATCACGCAAACCGAATATTATCGAATGTTCGCCTTCATCAATAACGGCTATGAGCATAACACAATCGTCTATTCGCCCGAGGAAGAGTTGCAAATTGCCGGCATCAACGGGCAGATTCGCGAAATTGAAGCAAAGATGAAACAGGATCTTCCCGATTGGCGTCAACGGATGCGACAATGGGAACAGAGCGTGAAAAATGATCAGCCAGCATGGAAAGTATTGGCTGTCAAAAATTCGACCGGAAGCAATTCCCAGCGTTACTATACCCAGTCAGACGGTTCGATCCTTTCGCAGGGGTATGCTCCTTCCCGTTTCACGGGGCAATTCGCTGTCACGGTCGATGATAAAAAAATGAACGCCATTCGATTGGAATTGCTGGTTGATCCGCGTCTTCCAGCCAATGGACCGGGGCGTGGATTGAATGGAATGCTCGCCCTGTCCGAATTCAAGCTGTATGTTTCCAGTGCAAAAACGCCCGATAAAAAACAGCTGGTGAAATTTGTAAAGGTCACTGCCGATTACGGCAATCAACCGCGGCATCTCTCGCCCGATCTTTACATGGCGGCTGATGGAACGACCGGGATTATCGGCCCCGTTTCGTTTGCTGTCGATAACGATAATAAAACGGCATGGGGAATTGATGCCGGGCCGGTATTGAGGAACCAATCGCGAAAAGCCGTTTTTGTGGCGGAAAAAAACTTCGCATTTCCTGAAGGAACACGCCTCGAATTTCATCTGGTGCAAATGCACGGCGGTTGGAACAGTAACGATAATCAAACGCTGAATCTGGGACGGTTTCGAATTTCTGTTACTGATCGGAAGGATGTGGTTGCCGACCCCGTTCCGGCAACAGTCAGAAAAATATTCGAAATCCCTTCTGAAAAGAGAACCGAACAGCAGAACAATACGG
This sequence comes from Planctomycetaceae bacterium, assembly GCA_027080405.1. Classification (GTDB taxonomy): domain Bacteria; phylum Planctomycetota; class Planctomycetia; order Planctomycetales; family Planctomycetaceae; genus Rubinisphaera. The sequence continues at coordinate 170 of JALWSL010000567.1, read as the reverse complement.
TCTTTTCCTATTGGCGAACGACCGTACCACGCTGGAAAACGGAGAACGAGAAGATTGCCCGATTGTGGAAACTGCACCCTGAAGGAACCATGCAATTGGTCATGATGGAACGGACAGACGAATATCGCGACACGTACTTTCTGGATGGTGGCGATTTTCTGAAAAAGAAA